>NZ_JARESQ010000028.1:0-87706 GCF_046028085.1 Paraburkholderia sp. RL17-380-BIE-A | reverse complement strand
CCTCACCGTATGGGATTCGACCTCGAGCCGCATGACGTTGCAGATCATGCTGATCGCCGTGATCGTGTTCCTGCCGCTCATCCTGATCTATACGAGCTGGGTGTATCGCGTGATGCGCGGCAAGGTGACTGCGGCAGCGCTCGAAGAAAATCACCATTCGATGTATTGATCGCCAATACGCGAATTTTTTCGTAAATCACTGGACCTGAACAACCGGGAGCACACAATGTGGTATTTCAGCTGGATTCTTGGTATTGGCGTGGCGCTTTCGTTCGGCATAGTCAACGCGCTCTGGCTTGAGTCACGCCAACCGGTTCAGGAAGCGAAGCGCCCTGAACAGAGAAGGACCTGAGCAGAGAGGTCATGAGTCGGCACGGCATTCAAGGCCCGTGCGCACGCGCGGCTTGACTGAGATAACCGCGAGACTGACGCGCTCACCGTCCTGACTAAAAAACGGATGATCCGATAAGGATAGGTGCACGCTCAAGATCGTCGAAGCGCAACCGCTCATGGCGGGCAGGAAGGAACATCGAATGAGCACCGCCACGCCGCTAGCGCAGACAACAGACGCATTCCCTCTGGAGCGCGGCTATCTGTTTTCAGCTGACGGCGTGGGCCGCAAGATAGACGCAGACTCGGCGACCCGGTGGTTAGCCAATCGCGACGACAACAGCGGCGAATTCATCTGGCTGCACTTTCATGATATCCCCGCCGTGCTGGAGAGTTTGCCGTTGCAACACAGCGTGGCCATGCCCGAGGCTTTCGCCGAAGCCCTCAGGGAAGGCTCCCGTTCAACCCGTATGACGCACGTACACGACGACGTCATTGCCGTACTCAACGACGTCGAATACGACTTCGGAAGGCAAAAGCCTCTCCAGGTGGCAACGTTATGGCTCAATGTCAGCGATCGCTGTCTGCTCAGCGCGCACGCTCTGCCGCTGCGTTCGGTCGATCAATTGAGACTGGCTGTCGAAGCCGGGCGACCCTTTCGCAGCCCGCTGTCGCTCCTGATCAACCTGCTGGAAGAGCAGGCCGATGTGCTGATCGGGATTGTGCGGTTGGCGGCGAGATCGGCCGATAAGGTGGATGAAACGCTGCTCGCCGGTAAATTGCCGAAGCGTTCGGGCCTCGGCATCATTCGCCGCGATCTGGTCAGCCTGCGCCGCCTGTTGGCGCCGGAGCCCGCCGCGCTCTTTCGCCTCGTCAACCGGCCGCCCAAATGGGCACGTGACGAAGACATGCAGTCACTGCGGCAATCCGCCGAGGAGTTCTCGCTAAGATTGCGCGACATGAGCAGCCTCGAGGAGCGCATCAAGTTGCTGGAAGCGGAGATTGCCGACCGCGTTGCCGAGCATACCAACAGGAGCGTGTTGATCCTGACCGCCGTCACCGTGATCGCGTTGCCGATCAACCTGATCTCCGGTTTGCTCGGGATGAACGTGGGTGGCCTTCCCTTCAAATACGACACGCACGGATTCTGGATCATCGCCACGATCGCGGTGCTGTTCACCAGCCTCGCAGCGTGGCTGATATTCCGCCCAAGGCGCGATTGATGTTAGATGCCTCGTCATCGCGCATGGCCTCGCCCAACACCAAGCGGGCTCGCAAACCAACGGGAGCAGCCCCTCTTGCGCGGAAGCGCAAAAAAAAGCCCGGACGAACCGGGCTCAACACGCTACTCCTTGGGGGTCCCCACCCCCAATACGAACCTTATCGCGGGCCCGCCCGATCATCTTTGTGCTGAATCAAGGCACGCGCTGAACATCATTTGATCAGACCAGTCACACTCCCGACTTCCAGGGCCACGACGGGTACAAGCGCTCGTCGTTTTCAACGCTCTCACGCGAAGCCGATGACGGGTCGCCACTTTCCCGTTCGACATCGCCGGCACCCGGCCGCGCCATCTGCGCGTCGCGAGCCAGAGGCTCCGGCTGTTCCGCATCACTGCTCGTGGCCTCGTCGGCTGCCTCGCTCGCTTCCATCGGTTCCTGACCCGAGCCAAACCACGCGACCGACTCGCGCAGTGTCGCGACATAGTCCTGCCAGCCTTGCGCGTTGCCGGCAAACAGCGCCTGCCGCACCGTACGAGCGAGCTGCTCGCGATCCAGTTCCAATTCAAGCAACGCTTTCGGCCACGAAACAAAACCAGCGGCGACATGCTCGATGAAATCACGTGAGTTCATCGAGGGCGATACGTGCGTGAGCAACGGTAAGCCCTTGAGCGAATCATTCGCGGCCACCGCCTCGTTCACGGTTTGCCTGTCGGCGCCACAAGCCATGAGACGATTGACCGTCTCCAGCACGTCGCCCAGATGAAGCAGCAATGCACGCCGCTCGTACGCATCTTTCACGTTTTCAACTCCCTGCACACAACATCTCTTCGAACCCCGCGCATGTCGGCCCGGTGTGCAAACGAAACAGTCCGAATCACACCACTGGCCACTCGCTCGAGGAACCCTTGTCTGCCCTGCGCAAACGGGCGCATGGTCAAAGAATAGCCGGCTTACTCGGCAGTTCGTCGAACGTCCCGGTTTCCGCGGGGAAATGCTTCCTCAGCAACTCCGTTACCTGCGCGACGCCACTCAGCACGCCAGCCTCGTAGTTACCCCGTCTGAATTCCGCCTCCATTCGCTGGCAGATGGCTTCCCACTCGCCCGGCTTGACCCTCGCATGCACGCCACGGTCGGCAACGATCTCCACATCATGGTCGGCGAGCAGCAGATAGATCAGTATCCCATTGTTGTGCTCCGTATCCCAGACTCGCAATTGGGAAAACACGTCGATCGCACGTTCTCTGGCCGACATGCCCTCCCATAGCGCCGCGATGTGGAGCGTACCTTCGACCGCAAACCGGATCTGCCCCATGTGCGCGCGATGGCTGTCGCGGACGGCTTTCTCGATGGCGCGCAGCACGGGGACCGGAAAGGCCCGGTTCACATGCCAGCGAGTCAGGAACAAATGTCTGACGATGCGCTCGAGGTTCATGGCTACCACCTGCCCGACGCGCCACCGCCGCCAAATCCGCCGCCACCGCCCCGGAAGATCGTGCGGCCCGAGTCGCCGCCGAACCTGCCGGGCTGCCCGCCGATCACGCGAGCGCCGGCGACCGCGCCGAGACCGCTGCCGAGCAGCGTAAACGCGAGCGCAATCACCCCCGCGACGGCGGCGATGAACAGCGCGCCCGACAACATCCAGGCCACGAGCGCAACCGCGCCCCCGGTCACGACGGCGCCGGGCAACCGCCCCAGCAAGACGCGCAACACACCGCCCGCGACGAGCGTCAGCACGAAAAGAACCGGCAGATAATGTGCAAGCTGCGCCGGGCCGCTTGCGCGCTGGTCCGGCGGCGGCAACGGCTCGCCATCGACCACACGCATGATGCTGTCGACGCCGGCGGCGACGCCGCCGTAGTAATCGCCCTGTTTGAACCGCGGAACGATCGTCTCGTTGATGATGCGACTGCTCGTCGCGTCGGTAAGCGCGCCTTCGAGGCCATAGCCGACTTCGATGCGAAGCGTCCGGTCCTCCTTCGCGATGATCAGCAGCACGCCATCATCGATATTCTTGCGGCCCAGCTTCCATTGCTCGACAACGCGAAGCGAATATTGCTCGATGGTTTCCGGTGCGGTGGTCGGCACCATGAGCACCGAGATCTGGCTGCCCTTTTTCGCCTCGAACGCCTGCAAGGTCTGTTCGAGCGATGCGCGTTGAGCGTCGGCGAGCGTGCCCGTCACGTCCGTCACATGCGTGGTCAGGGCCGGAATCGGCGCTTGCGCGCCGGCGCCGGACGACAAAAATGCTGAGAGCACAAATAGCCATGTGCCGGCGACTTTGAGGAAGTTCAATTGGCTGCTCCGCTTGCCGGCGTGGGCGCCGTAGTGAAATCGACCTGCGGCGGCCGAGCGATCTCCGCTTCGTTCGTGACCGAAAAATTGGGCTTTTCCTTGTAGCCGAACACACTGGCCGTCAGATTGGAAGGGAACGACCGAACCGTCGTGTTGTAGTCCTGCACTGCCTTGATGTATCGGTTTCGGGCCACCGCAATGCGGTTTTCGGTGCCTTCGAGTTGTGCCTGCAGGTCCCGAAAGTTCGCGTCAGACTTCAGCTGCGGATACGCCTCGGATACGACGAGCAGCCTCGAGAGCGAACTCGACAGTTGGGCCTGAGCCGATTCGAAACGGGCAAACGCCTGCGGGTCGTTCAGCAGTTCAGGCGTTGCCTGCAAGGATCCGACACGCGCGCGAGCCTCGGTAACGCCGATCAGCACAGACCGCTCCTGGCCAGCAAAACCCTTTACCGTATTCACGAGGTTCGGCACCAGGTCGGCGCGGCGCTGGTATTGGTTGACCACCTCCGACCAGTCTGCCTTTACCTGCTCGTCCTGCCTCTGAATGGCGTTGTAACCGCATCCGGAAACCGCCATGACCATGACAGCCAGCAAACCAAGACATAGGATGCGCATTGAGCCTTCTCCCTGTTTTAATGACCCCGTGGACTGGGCTGATGAATGCAGGCATCGGTGCACGCTACCCGGCGCAAACTCGTGTATCCCTGCAGACCTACAGTATTCGCTGTGAACCTGGCTTCGTTGATCACGGTCAAGCCCATGAGAACTGGCCGGCGCAACGTTATCCTCGGCTATGCAGAGAATTCTCCGGATCGCTCTCCGGGGCAGGGATGAAATCGTGCGAGACCGCGAACAGGCAAGAACAGCACACGAATAACGCCCGCGTGGCTTCGCAGGCGCGGCAAACGATCGGCGCCGGTATCGACTGACGGGTCCAATAGAACCTTGAGGAGGCAGCATGTGGTACGCATGGCTGGAAACACAGCGCAACCTGATGCGCATGCTCGGCGCGTGGAGTCTGCCTGCCGGCGACGGCAGCACAAAAACGGCCGGGACGCGAGCCGCCGCGATGGGTTACGACTGGCTCTACCGCCTGATTCAGCCGCCGGCGGAAGCGCCCCGTTTCGACATCCCGACAGTACGCATCGGCGGACGGGACGTTGCGGTCGTCGAGCAGGTGATCGAGCGCACGCCGTTTTGCGCGCTGCGCAAGTTCAGCCGCGCGCCCGACGTCGGGGCGTTCCTGCCGGAGCCGGGCAGCGACGCGCCCGCGGTATTTCTCTGTGCACCGCTCGCGGGCCACCACGCGGTGATGTTGCGCGAAGCCGTTGAAACGCTGCTGCAGGACGGTGACGTGTACGTCACCGACTGGGCGAACGCGCGCGAAGTGCCGTTGGACGCCGGGTCGTTCGGACTCGACGACTACGTCCTCGTCATCCAGCAGTTCTTGCGCGCGACGGGAAGCACAGCGCTGCACATCGTCGCCGTTTGTCAGGCAACGAGCCCCGCGCTAGCGGCCGCCGCGCTGTCGGCAAGCGCCGGCGAGCTGCCCGCGCGCAGCATCACGCTCATGGGCGGTCCGATCGACGCGCGTATCGCTCCAACGCAGATCGGCAAGTTTGCTGGAACCCATTCGCTCGACTGGTTTCGCAACACGGCGATCGACACGGTCCCGCCGCCCCACCCCGGCGCCGGCCGGCGCGTCTATCCCGGGTTCGTCCAGCATGCGGCGTTCGTCGCCGCCAACCCCGACCGGCAATGGGCGCTCGAATCGGGCTACTGGGCCGCCCAGTGTTCGGGCGATCAGCGGGCGACCGCGAGTGCTTTGCGGCGCCTGAACGAATATGCGGCTGTCCTCGACATGACCGAGGACTACTTTCTCGATTCGATCCGTGTGTCTTTTCAGGAATACTCGCTGGCTCGCGGGACCTGGCAGATCGGCACGCAACCGGTGCGGCCTCAGGATATCGTTTCGACGGCGCTCTGCACGGTCGAAGGCGCACGCGACGACATTACCGGAGCCGGCCAGACACATGCGGCACAGACGCTTTGCAGCGGTATTGCGCCGGCCATGCGGCAAATGCTGACCGTTGAGAATTGTGACCACTACGACCTGTTCACCGGGCCGAAATGGCACGATGTCATTTACCCTGCGCTGACCGCGTTCTGGCGCTCCATCGATTAGCGCGTCGGCTCCGGTTCGCTTTATCGCCGGGTGCTGCCGTGCCGTCCAGGCGCGGGCAGTCCGGCGCTTGGATCGCTAACCGCTATCCGGGTCAACCGTGTTGCTCGACTGGAGACGGACTGCCTGCCACGTGCGCCTCAGGCGCCGCACGACCGGAAGCGCCCGGCGCGACACCTGGTATCTCCGCCTCCGGCGTGCCTGGTTGCCGCCCTGCGGCCGGCGCCGCGTCGCCAGCCATCACCTGCAGCAAGGTGGCCTGATCGAGCACTTCGCACTCCAGGAGCCGCCTCGCGATGCGGTCCAACTGCTCGCGGCGCTCAGCGAGCGTGCGCGTGACACGTTCATGCGCCTCGGCAAGTGTGCGCCGAACCTCGTCGTCGACCAGCTTCGCCGTGCTCTCGCTGAAGCGCTCGCCGCGCCCGCCTGCTAACGGATAGCCCAAGCCTGGATCGCTGCTGTCGAACGTGAAAAGCCCCAATGGTTCGCTCATTCCATAGCGGGTCACCATGTGCCGCACCAGCGCCGTGGCCCGATCCAGATCGTTCTCGGCGCCGGTCGAGACGTCGCCGAAGACGATCTCCTCCGCCACTCGGCCGCCGAGATACGCGTCGAGCCGGTCCAGCAGTTCGCTTTTGCGCAGCACGTAGCGGTCTTCGGTCGGCACCTGCTGCGTATAGCCGAGCGCAGCGACGCCACGCGGAATGATCGATACCTTCTTCACGGGGTCGCAATGCGGCCGGCTCAGCGCGACCAGCGCGTGTCCCGCTTCGTGGTAGGCAATGGTGATCTTTTCCTGTTCGTTCATCACGCGGCTTCGGCGTTCCATGCCCGTCATCGCACGGTCGATCGCTTCGTCGAAGTCCGCCATGCCTACCGCCGGCTTGTCGAGTTCGGCAGCATGCAAGGCCGCCTCGTTGACCACGTTGGCGAGATCGGCCCCGGCGAAACCGGGCGTGCGTGATGCAATCTCGGCCAGATCGACGTCGGCGGCCAAGGTCACTTTCTTCACGTGGACCTGCAGAATCTGGTGGCGTCCGTTGAGGTCCGGGCGGTCGATCGCGATGTGCCGGTCGAAGCGTCCAGGACGCAGCAATGCCGGGTCGAGAATCTCCGGGCGATTGGTCGCCGCCAAAATGATCACGCCGGAATTCGGCTGAAATCCGTCCATCTCGACCAACAGTTGATTCAGCGTTTGCTCGCGTTCGTCGTTGCCGGACGTGACCCCGGCGCCGCGCACTTTGCCCAGCGCATCCAGTTCGTCGATAAAGACGATGCACGGCGCCTTCTTTTGCGCCTGTTCGAACAGGTCGCGCACGCGCGCCGCCCCCACGCCCACGAACATCTCGACGAACGCCGACCCGCTAATCGAAAAGAACGGCACGCCCGCCTCTCCCGCCACGGCTTTCGCGAGCAAGGTCTTGCCGGTACCCGGCGCACCGACGATCAGCACACCCTTCGGAATCTTGCCGCCGAGGCGGCGATAGCGCTCGGCGTTACGCAGAAATTCGACGATCTGTTTCAGTTCGGCTTTCGCTTCGTCAATGCCGGCGATGTCGTCGAACGTGACGTCGGTATCCTGCGCCACGTAGATTCTGGGCTTGCTTTTGCCGATCCCGCTGAAATCGCGCAACCCCCCGCCACCGCGCCGCATGAAAACACTCCAGACGGCCGCAAACATCAGGACCGGAAAGATCCAGCCCAGCAATGCCGCCAAGCCCATCTTGTCGGCCACACCGGTATAGCGGACGCCCGAGCCGGCCAGATCCTCGATCAGATGCTCGTCGCTCACCCGCACGGTCGAAAAGCGCCACGGCTCGCCGTTGGCGGCGATTCCGCTTGCGGCGGAGGCCGGCAACAGCGCAGCCGCGCCGGGCATCCGGACGCTGCCGGTGATCTGCTCCGTGCCGATTTCCAGATTGTCGAGTTGCCGCGCGACCAGCAGCCGGTGAAAGTCGCTGTACGCGATCGGTTCGATTGGCTGCCGGTACAGGAAGATCTGCGCCAGCAGCAGGAGGACGACGCCGATCGGTATCAGGAAGCCAGTGAAATTGGATTTTTCATTCATCGCCGTTTGCGTCGATCGTCGGTCAGTTGAGGAAAACCGGCCGCGCCTGTCACTTCACCGATGAACGGGCCCAATGGGCACGCAGTAGCCCTTCGTTGTCCCGGTAGCTGATCTCCAGCGTTCCCTGATGCGCATGCAACATGGCCGCGCCGAGCCGGCGAACCAGATGCGGCCCCGTCGTCTGCACGACGATATGCTCCGGGTTTTGCTGGATATCCATGATCCGTTCGAGCGGATGTTCCTTGCTCTCGCCATCCGCCTGGTGATGAAGCAGCGCCAGGACCTCGTCCGCGCGGCTCAGCAAATAGTCACCTTCGAACGTGATTTCTCCAGCCGGCGCCTGCTCGTGGATCCGCTTGCACGCCGGGCATTGCAACTGATGCATCTGCTCGGCCGACATGCGCCACGTCCAGCGGCCGTCGTCATAGATCGCGCCGCAGTCGGGGCAACGCGATGCGCCGGCACTACGTCCGCGCGGCCGGTAACTGTCGTAGATATGGGCCTGAGGCTGTTTGTCGCGGCGCATCTGTTTGCGCTTCAATCGTGCTTGTATCGCAGTCATTTCGGAACCCCTCGTCATAGAAGTCGCAGTAGTTGCGAACAGGGTAGGAAGGCGCGTAGCGCCCACCGTGTTTCAGATCAAGCGCAGACGTTCCGGCGCGCGCATGCTGCGCCGATGCCATTCATGCGACGACCAGTTGGTCGACCACCCACCGGACGCCCTTGGTGCCCCAGGCGACGCCGCAGGCCACCCGCTTGTCGAGCAGCGAGTCGACCACGCCGGTCAAGCGGACGACGCCATCGTGCACGTCGACCGAAATACCGCCCGACTCATGCCGCGAACGCCGTTGCAATGCATCGGCCACCTGTTTGCTGACGTCGGCGGCGACCGGATCGATTCGTACCTCGATCTGATTGGCCACGCCTACGACCCCTCGCATCCGGCTCACGAGTACTTCGGCCATCTGACGCTGGAAGCCGTAATCCACCTCGCCGGTCAGCGTGACGCAACCGTGTTCCACCAACACCTGGATCGCGTCTTCGGGAAGTCCTTCCTGCCATCGCAACGCCGAGACGATCGCGTCAGCCAGTTCCTCGTCCGTGTGCTTCAGCGGGGACGGCGCGCGAACCACCAGGTCGAGCACCACCGCACGACTGCCGGCTACCCGCTGCACGGCTTTCTGCACGGCGAGTTTCTGGGCGCAACTGTTCACGGAACCTTCGAGCGTGACGATGCGGTTGAGCACCGTGGCGGTGATGGTTCTGGCATCGAGCGCAGGATCCCAAAGCAACTCCTGATCCACGTCATGCTTGAGTTCCAGATCTGATTTCATCGATATCTCCTGCCGCTATGCGCCCTTCGCCGCGCGCGATGCGCGCCGTGAATGCGAAAGAATCCGGGACCGGATGCGTGAACCATAGTCCTGTGCCGGCGACTCCCGATTGACTCAAGTCAAGCACGCCCGGACCACGTCACGCTCATGCGCCGCGTCGCGCCGTTCTGGTTCGGCAGTGACTTCAGGGTTGATGCACATCAACGGCGTCCAAGGTCGCGCGCATATGCTGAAAGAGTCACGGTGAAGCGATGCAGACCATTCGGTTCGGTGCGCGGCTCAGTGCGCGGTTCGGTGCGCGGTGATATCCGCGCCTGCATCACGTCGTGAACACCCGACGCTGTTGAGACCGGCATGGAACGACGACGTCCCCATGCCCATAGGAGGAGACAACATGAACTGGCTGGCCGAATATTTCGCTCAGCGGACTAGCCCGCTGACGCTCGCCCTCTGGGCCTATCCGCCCCTCCTTGTCGGGCCGGAAGGGCCTGTTGCGCCGCCGGCTTACGCTTTGTGCTATCCCGGCGTCCAACTGACTTTCACACCGCCAGAAACCGTCACACACGGGAAGTTTCGCTTCGAGCTACCCGCGCACTACGACACGGCGGAGCCGTTGAGCGCCGCGACACCCGACGCACTGCTCGATGAGCCATCGCTCAAGTTCTTCAAGAACGTTTCGATCTACGCGCCTTCCCGGTTCAACCCCGACTTTCTGGTCACGATCAACGACGTCTATTCATTCGTGCCGGCGTTTTCATCCGACGGCAGTCCTGGCTTCTCCGGCTCCTGCACCGGCCCGTTCGATGAGCCGACCCACGCTTCCCGTTTGAAGCTTCCCTGGATTTTCCAGGGTTTCCTTACGATTTGACGCCGGGCCAGGGCCGACAAGTCCGGCCCATCTCGCCGGCCGCGGCCGACGTTCGCGCCTGGCTCGCGCCTGGTTCACGGTTGGTTCACGTCTGCCGGCATATCGGTATCTGGCCGCCGCAAAGGAGTAGCACATGGACGATCAGCACGTTGTCTGGTTCGAGGAACTGCGGCGCACCGATGTGCCTCGCGTCGGCGGAAAGAATGCTTCGCTCGGTGAAATGGTGGCCAATCTCGGGGCGCGCGGCATTAAAGTGCCACCAGGCTTTGCCGTGACAGCCGACGCGTACCGGCACTTCATCGAAGCGAATGGCCTGACGAACACGCTGTCGTCCGTGCTTGCGGAACTGGCTGACGGCAAGATTCCTTTGGCCGAAGCCGGGCAGACTATCCGCCGGGCCATCCTGCGCGGTGAATGGCCCGATGACACGGCTCAAGCCATCCGCCGCGGCTACGCGGAACTGAACCGCCGCGCCGGATCGACCGAGATGGACGTGGCCGTGCGTTCGAGCGCGACCGCCGAGGATTTGCCGGACGCCAGCTTCGCCGGACAGCAGGAAACGTTTCTGAACGTGAGGGGCGAGCGCGCGTTGCTGGAAGCCTGCAGGCGCTGCTATGCATCGCTCTTCACGGACCGCGCGATCAGCTATCGGCAGGCGAAAGGATTCGACCACCTGAAGGTTGCTCTCTCGGTCGGCGTACAACGTATGGTGCGCTCCGACCAGGGTGGAGCTGGCGTGATGTTCTCCATCGACACCGAAACCGGATTCGAGAAGATTGTCCTGATCAACGCGGCCTGGGGCCTCGGCGAAAATGTCGTGCAAGGCACGGTCGATCCCGACGAGTATGAAGTGTTCAAACCGCTTCTGTCCGACCCCAAACTGTCGCCCATCATCGAAAAGAAACGCGGCAGCAAGGGCCTCAAGATGATCTACACGAACGAGAGCGAGCGGCCCACCAAAAACGTGCCGACCTCGAAGGCGGAGCGCGCGGCGTTCGTACTGAACGACGAGGAAATTCTCACCCTGGCGCGCTGGGCGTGCACGATCGAAAAGCATTACGGCCAGCCGATGGATATCGAATGGGCCAAAGACGGCAGTACCGACGAAATCTTCATCGTTCAGGCCCGGCCGGAAACTGTCGAGTCGCGCAGAGAAGCCAGCGCCGTCAAGACCTATCACGTCAGGAAGGCGGGCCGCAAGCTCGTATCCGGCGTGAGCATCGGCGAAGCCGTGGCAGCCGGAGCGGTCTGCGTGATCGACAGTCCGCGCGAGGCGGACCGCTTCGTCGACGGATCGATTCTCGTCACACGAACGACGGACCCCGACTGGGTGCCGCTCATGAGACGTGCTGCCGCGATCGTCACCGATTTCGGCGGGCGCACCTCGCACGCCGCGATCGTGAGCCGGGAGCTCGGTCTTCCGGCTATCGTCGGTGCGAGCAATGCGACCCATGTGCTGCACGATGAGCAGAACGTCACCGTTTCATGCGCCGAAGGCCGCGAAGGATTCGTGTACGAAGGCACCGCCGACTATGAGGTCGAGGAAATCAATTTCGACAACATCCCCGCAACGCGCACGAGGATCATGCTGAACCTCGCCAATCCGGCTGCCGCGTTCCGCTGGTGGCGAATCCCCGCCGACGGCGTCGGGTTGGCGCGCATGGAATTCGTGGTCAGCAACCATATCAAGATTCATCCAATGGCCCTTGTCCGCTACGACACGTTAAAAGACGAGGACGCAAAAAAGACCATCGCCGAACTGACCGCCGGCTATGAACCCCGAACCGAGTATTTCGTGGACCGGCTCGCGCGGGGTCTGGGCCGGATTGCCGCCGTTCAATACCCGCATCCCGTGATTGTTCGTATGAGTGACTTCAAAACGAACGAGTACGCCAACCTGATCGGCGGCTCCGAGTTCGAGCCGAAGGAAGAAAACCCGATGCTGGGTTTCCGCGGCGCGTCGCGCTACTACTCGGCGCGCTACCGCGAAGGTTTTGCGCTGGAGTGCCAGGCTATTCGCCGCCTGCGCAACGAAATGGGCTTTGACAACGTGGTTGTCATGATTCCGTTCTGCCGCTCGACGAAAGAAGCCGACCGCGTGCTCGAAGTCATGGCGGAAAACGGGCTGAAACGCGGGGAAGCAGATCTCCAGGTGTATGTGATGTGCGAGATACCGTCCAACGTGATTCTGGCCAAGGCTTTCGCGCAACGCTTCGATGGCTTCTCCATAGGCAGCAACGATCTGACGCAGTTGACCCTGGGCGTGGACCGGGACTCCGTCGAACTCGCCGAACTGTTCGACGAACAGGATGACGCCGTCAGATGGATGATCGAGCGTGTCGTGGCCGAAGCGCACAAGGCGGGCGTGCATATCGGTCTGTGCGGCCAGGCGCCGAGCGACCATCCTGAGTTCGCCGGGTTTCTCGTCGAATGCGGCATTGATTCGATGTCGGTGAGCCCCGATAGCTTCATCGCGGTCAAGCAACGCGTTGCCGCCGCCGAGCAGGCCGCGGTGGCGGCATCGGCGGTACCGGTGATTTCGGCGGCCTAGCCGCTCGCTGCGCCGAATCGAAGGAGACTGGCCAACCATGCCGGACATCGTGACGATCACACTCAACCCCGCCGTCGATGTCGCGACATCGATCGAACGGGTGGTCGATACTCGCAAGCTGAGATGCAGCGCCGCGCGGCGTGATCCGGGCGGCGGCGGGATCAACGTCGCCCGCGTCATCCAGCGTCTTGGCGGAGACTGCTCGGCCATCTATCTCGCGGGCGGCGCAACCGGCCAGATGCTAAGACGTCTGCTGGACGCCGAAGCGTTCACCGGCGTGTGCATCGAGATCGCCGGGGAAACGCGCGAGAATTTCTCCGTCCACGAGCAATCCACCGGTCTGGAATACCGCTTCGTGTTGCCGGGGCCGACGCTCGCCGCGCTCGAATGGCAGCGCTGCATCGACGAGGTCCGCGCACTGAGCGCGCCGCCCCGCTATCTGGTGCTGAGCGGCAGCCTGCCTCCCGGTGCGCCGGACGACATTTACGCGCGCTTCGCGAACCTCGCGTCGGCGCAGGACACGCGGGTCGTGCTCGACACGTCGGGCCCGGCACTGACCGCGGCGCTCGACGCAGGCGTCTGGCTCGTCAAGCCGAGTCTGAACGAGTTGCGGGATCTCACGGGCCGGCCACTACGCGAAGAACCTGATTGGATCGACGCCGCGCAGGAGATCGTGCGCGCCGGTCGCGCCCGGATCGTCGCGCTGACACTCGGAGAGCGAGGCGCGTTGGTGGTCACCGCCGAGCGGTGCTTGCGGGCGGCGGGACTGCCGATGAAAGTGACCAGTTCAATCGGCGCCGGTGACAGCTTTGTGGGCGCGCTGATCTGGGCGCTGAATCGAAATGCGGGTATCGATGAAGCGTTTCGCTATGGCATGGCTGCGGCATCGGCGACTTTGCTCGGTGCGGGCACGACGCTCTGTGAGCGCGGGGAAATCGAGCGACTCTATCGCGAGATATCGATCAGGTGAGCGACGAGTGCCGCAGTATCGCGCATTCGGAGGGAGACGGGACATGACAATCTATCCTCGCAAGATGGGCCGATTGTGGATCGAAGCGGTGATGCCATGATCTGGAACCGGATAGAGACAGAGCCTCCGTTCCGCGATCGCGCCGACGCAGGGCGCCTGCTCGCGCGGCAATTGGGCGACTACGCAGGGCGCGCCGATGTAATCGTACTGGCGTTGCCGCGTGGCGGCGTGCCGGTCGGCTACGAGGTTGCGCGTGCGCTGGCCGTCCCGCTCGACGTGCTGATCGTGCGCAAGCTGGGTGTGCCGCAAGATCCGGAAATGGCCATGGGCGCGATCGCCTCGGGCGGCGCGCTTTATCTCGACGAGCAGACGATCCGGATGGCAGGCGTCAGCCAGTCGGAAGTCGTCACCGTACTCAACGATGAACGCCGCGAGCTGGCACGGCGAGAAGCGCTCTATCGCGGACAGGATCCACCGCTAAATCTCGAGGGCCGCACAGTGATCATCGTCGACGACGGCGTCGCTACCGGCTCATCGGTACGTGTCGCCATTGCGGCGTTGCGCAGCGGCAAGCCGGCTCGAATCGTGGTTGCCGTACCGGTCGCGCCGGAAAGCACGGCCAGGCGGCTCGCCGCCCTCGCCGATGAGTTCGTCTGTCTGCACCGCGCGCGTCATTTCGGCGGCGTCGGCCAGTTCTATCAGGAGTTCGAGCAGACCAACGACGCTGAAGTACGCGCGCTCCTCGCCCGTCCATCTCAGGACACGCAGTAGTGCACGCGGCGTCACTTCGTGGCTGGCCCCGCAGCCTGAGCGGAAAGCGTCTGAGCCTGAGACGCATCAGCGAACGCTCGTTCAAACGCGACCGTAAATTCCCTCAGCCGATCATGCGGAAGCCGGCCGATACCCGCCGCAGCCTCGCGCCCTCCTCCGCCTGTGAATTGCCTGCACAGTTCGACGGCACCATAAGGATTCGCCAGCGGCGCGCGCACGCTGACGACGTATTCCCCCTGAACGCTCTGGCTCAGCACGGCGTGAGCACGATCAGGAGAACTCGTCGCCAGAAAATTGCCGAAAGCGCCGCGCACCCGTTGTGCCCACGGTTCATTGGGCAGCACATAGATGGTTCCGCCCGCTAACGCGGTATCGGGCGGCAAACTCAGCGCCAGTGCCATGTCCCGGCGTAGCGATTCACAGAGCGTCCGCGCGATCGGCTCGTTCGCCAGAAAGTCGAATGGATCGGCATACGGGCGCAAAATTTCGTAAAGCCTGACAGGCGGGATCAGCAAATCCGCCTCACTCTCTCCGTAGGCGTTGTAGTTGATCGACTCGCCCAGTTCACGCAACTGGTCGAGTTGCGCGGGCTCGAGCGTACAACTCGCGGCAAGCGTGCGCGCCGCGTGCAGGAGGTTGTCGCCGTAAGCGCCCACGATAGCCCACAGCCGCTGTCGCCCGCCCACATGGCGATCCACGAGCAGGCTCGTACACGTGTCGGGCGCGGTGTCGATGTGCGCCTTCAGGTTGGGATGCTCAGGAATGGCTCCGCAAAAGTGATGATCGAAGTACTCGACTTCGGCGCCGTGTCGAAGCAATTCGAGCAACGCGGCCCGATTGGAGTCCAACGAGATGTCCAGCACGGTCACGGATATGCCGGACCTGGCTGGAACGCGGGCGAGCAGTTCCACGTTGCGCTTGACACCGGTGATCAGCAAAGACTTCAACGGCTTCGTCAATCGCAATTGATGCAGCGCGCAGATTCCGTCGGCGTCACCATTGAACACATCGAAATGTTTCATGCCTTGTCACCGTACGAGGATGGAGCGTCGTCAAAAAGCAGATCCGCGAGCTCAGTGAATGTGCCCCGATGTCCGCATTGTGGCCCGCATGGCGCTCTCCTGGGGCGTATTACTGTCACTTTCGCGGGGCCCGTCGCAGCCTTGACACACGTCAATCTGCCATGAGCCGCGAACCTTATGCTCGATCAATGGAGAAACCAATCGGGGCCCGGAGGCGATATGTTGAGAAGCACAATACTCGTTGGCCTTTTAATGCTGCCGGGCGCGTTCCTCGTCCTCGGCCTCGCCTGTATTCATCCGCGCCTTCGCCGCGAGATCGTGAACTTCAGCGGCCTGTCCAGTTCATTGACGAAGGCCGGGCGCTCGTGTGCGGGGATTCGGGCAAGGTTGCTTAATCGCTAACCCATCGGATAAACCCTATGCACAAGTCAATCGCGTGCATCGCCTCGCTTGCCATTCTCCTTGCGGGGTGCGCGCATGATCCGGCGGTCCCGCCGCACGCGCAAGCATCCCAGTCCGCCTGCGTGGCAGGACCGCCAATCGATCTGCAGCGGTACATGGGCCGCTGGTACGTGATCGCGGACACCCCGTTTCTCAGCGAATCCGATTATGTCGGCAGTTACGACGAGTGGACCTTGCGCGACGACGGAAGCATCGACGACAAGTACCTCGGCCGGCGTCACGGTTTCGATCAGCCGCCGACGGGAAGCCAGTTCGTCGCGAAGGTGATGCCCGGAACCGGCAACACGAAATGGCGAGTGGGACTGATCTGGCCGTTCGAAGTGGTGGTTGTCACCGCGTATGTGGACCCCGATTATCGCTACACGATTCGCTGCATGGCAGACGGCAACATGGTGTGGGTACTCGCACGCGCGCCGGCGATGGACGATGCCACCTACGCCGGCATGCTCGCCCGGCTAGCCGCGATGGGCTTCAACACCGACAGGCTACGGCGGGTTGCGCAAAGCGCCGGGCAAATCGGTCAACCGGGCTTTCAATAAACGTTTTGCGGTAACGAAGCGGGCGGGAGCGCGCATGACAAGCATCCATAAAAACGAGGCAACGCGTGTCGGCACGGTGGTCGAGCATCGTGCGGACCCCGCGTGCGCGCAGTGTCAGGACGCGCCCGCCGTGGCCGAATCCGTGCGAAGAGCGC
Source organism: Paraburkholderia sp. RL17-380-BIE-A (assembly GCF_046028085.1). Lineage (NCBI taxonomy): Bacteria > Pseudomonadati > Pseudomonadota > Betaproteobacteria > Burkholderiales > Burkholderiaceae > Paraburkholderia > Paraburkholderia sp. RL17-380-BIE-A. The sequence goes on along the minus strand of NZ_JARESQ010000028.1, from coordinate 70,937 downwards.
GGCGGCTCCACGCGGACGCCCCTTCCGAACGTTCGGCGCGCGTGCGCCATATGATCGAAAGCCCAACCTACCTGGAAGCGGACGAAGACCTCGCCTTTCTGCGGCGCCCGGAAATGTGCGGCATCCGTCTGCAACTCGACTACTGGAAGACTGAGGAGACGTTGCAGCGCCATGCGATACAGCACACGATCGTGGTGTACGGCAGCACACGGATCATCGCGCCGGCCGCCGCCCGCCGCCGGGTCGAGGAAGCGCGGCGGACGCTCGAAAGCCGGCCCGGCGACCCCGAGAGCGAGAGCGCCTTGCAAGTCGCGAAGCAACTGCTCAAGCGCAGTCGCTACTACGGGATCGCGCGCGAATTCGGCCGTATTGTCGGCAGCGCGCGGTGCACGGGAGCGCTGTCGTCGCTCGCCGTCGTCACCGGCGGCGGACCCGGCATCATGGAAGCAGCGAATCGAGGTGCGTACGAACTCAAGGCGCCGAGCATCGGCTTGAATATCGCGTTGCCGCGTGAGCAGGAACCCAATCCCTACCTCACACCTGAACTCTGCTTCAAGCTTCACTATTTCGCCATTCGCAAGCTCCATCTGCTGGAACGCGCGCAAGCCGCCGTGTTTTTTCCGGGCGGCTTTGGAACCTGTGACGAGTTGTTCGAAGTGTTGACCCTGCTGCAAACGAACAAGATCCGGCGGCTGCCCGTCGTGCTGGTCGGCGAATCGTTCTGGCGCCGCGCGATCAATTTCGAGTTTCTGATCAGCGAAGGCATGATCGCGCCACAGGACGCCGCACTATTCATTTTCTGCGAGACGGCGGCGGATATCTGGTCCGCCATCGTCCGTTGGCATGAAGCACACGCCGCGCTCGACAACCGCTCACGACAACCATGAGCGCGGCGGCAGCGGTCTGCTTCGTCAACCGACCACCAGACGGTCGACAACGGCCGTCACACCCGGCGTCGAGCGCGCCGCGCCCGTCACGATGGAGCGCTCGACGCCCGAACTGAGACGCCCCGACAAGGTTACCTTGCCGTCGTCGACTTCGACGCCCACATGCTTCAACTCGCGATCGGTATGGCGTTGAATGGCTTTGCGGATGCTGTACTCAATGTCGAGCGGAGAAGCCGAACCGCGGATCCTGATCTCATTCGTCACGCCCGTCACACCACGCATATGGACGACATTTTTCTCGGCGATGTGGCTGCGGTAACCGTCCTCGACTTCGCCACTCAATGTCACCCAGCCTTTCTCGACCTTGATCCTGATCGCATGCTCTTCGAGGCCGGCGATCCAGTCCAGGGCCGCGCGCACGCTCAAGGCGATGTCCTCGTCGGTACGCCGCTCGGATTCGCGCAGTTTCACGTCGATACCGACTACCACCGCGACGACACCGGCGATTCGCATCGCGCATTTTTCGGCCGCGACTTTCGCCGCATAGTTTGGAACGTGTCCCGTGATCGTGACCACGCGGTCGACCACGGCAACACCTATCCCGTTTGCGTCGACGGCTGGACTGCTCATCAGTTCGTCCTCGACTTCCTGCTTCAATTGACTGTCCGACTTCATGGAATTTCTCCTCCGGCATGACCTGGCAGCGCGATTGCGCGCGGCTGCGAACTGATTCGACGCGGCAAGCATTCCCGCAGATAGGTTGCACCCTACCGGCAATGCGCCACCTCCTCAGACTATGGCCCTGCGGCACGATGTGATTGATCGAGGTCAAACCTGCCGTGATGGCTTCGCCGCATGGACAGACTCACAGCCATACGGCAAGAACAGGACGCAGAGCGAACAGCCGGGCAAGCGCCGGCCAGGTCATCAACACGCCCGCAGCGAGCGTCGTAAGCAACACGACGGCCCACCCATAAACGTTCGTCTGGCGTGCGCGGCGCGCCGACGGCCGGTGCGGCAACGCGCGCACGGCGAACATCAGCCCGACGTTGCATGCCACGAGCAGCAGGAAGCCGGCCGTGCGAGCGTCGAGCGGATCGAATCCGCGCCCGAGCAGTGCCGCATACACGCCTACGACGATCAGGGCGGCTACGCACCCGAGCGCAATGCTCAGCCCCAGGATGCGGTTGGACATGAGCCGCTCGCCGATTCGCCGCGGCGGATCACGCATGAGCGAGCGGCTCTCCCGTTCGTTTTCAAAGACAATCGAGCAAACGGGTGTGATGATCATTTCGAGGAACACGATGTGCACCGGCGCGAGCATGAGCGGCCAGCCCGCCACCACGGGAAGGGTCGCGGCGGCGATCATCGGAATATGAACCGCGATCGTGTACGCCACCGCCATCTTCAGATTCTCGTAGATGCGCCGGCCGAGCCGCAGGGCCGACACGATCGGCGTCAGGTCGTCACGCAGCAACACCAGCGACGCCACCTCGCGCGCAACCTCCGCGCCCCGCGTGCCCATCGCGATGCCGATATGCGCGGCTTTCAACGCGGGCGCATCATTGACGCCGTCGCCCGTCATCGCGACGACCTCGCCCGCATGCCTGAACGCGTCGATGAGCCTCAGCTTCTGCTCCGGCCTGACCCGCGCGAACACGCTTGCGTCGACGATCGCGCGTTGCAACGCGGCATCGTCCATGCCCGCGAGGTCGGCGCCGCTCACGACGCGGGCGCTGTCGATGCCGACTTCCGCCGCGACCGCCCGCGCCGTCGACGGATAGTCGCCGGTAATCATCACGACCCGCACGCCCGCGACCTTCAACTGCGCAACCGCGCCTGCCACCTCCGGGCGCACCGGGTCGAGCAGTCCGACGAGCCCCACCAGCGAGAACGCGAAGTCGTGCTGCTGATCGGGCCACGTTTCGCCGCTATGCCGCGCCCGCGCCACGCCGAGCACGCGTAACCCGCTTTCCGCCATATGCGTGGCGCGCTCCATCAGCGCTCGCGCCTCACCGGCTTCGAGGTGGCACAGCGAGCAGATCGCCTCAGGCGCACCCTTGCACGCCACCAGCCGATGATCGAGTTCGGGGCTCTCCCATCCATGCGACATGGCGGGCAGTTCAGGCGTCAATGCGTATTCCTGCACGAGCGACCATTGTTCATGCAGCCGGTCCGTGCCGGCCAGACAGGAGCGGCCCGTCTCGTGGAACGCGCGCTCCATGGGATCGAGCGGCTCGATTTCGCTCGCGAGCACGAGGTACTCCAGCAGTTCATGAAACTGCGGGCCGATCTTGACCGCGCCGTCCTTCAGCCATAGCTCTTCGCCGCGTGCATACAGCACGCGCACGGACATACGGTTCTGGGTCAGCGTGCCCGTCTTGTCGACGCATAGCACCGAGGTTTGCCCGAGCGTCTGGATGGCACTCAGACGCCGTGTCAGCACGCCCTCCCTCGCGATCCGGCGCGCGCCCAGCGCCATGAAGACGGTGAATATCACCGGCAGCTCTTGGGGCAAAATGCCCATCGCGAGCGTAATGCCGGCCAGCAGGCCCGGTATCCAGCCGCCCATGCGCCAGCGATAGGCGAAGACGAGCAGCACGCAGATGATCACCGCGAGCGTCGCAAACCGCCTGACGAAGCCGCGCATCTCGACCTGCAAGGGTGAAGGTGGCTCGCTCACTTCGGCAAGGCTCGCACCGAGCCGGCCAAGCTCGGTCTGCGCGCCCGTCGCCGTGACGTACATGCGGCCCTGACCCCGCACCACCATCGACCCTGAAAACAGGCAGCTCCGCGACGGGTCTGCGGGCGATTCGCCGGATGAACCGGCAAACTTCTCGACGGCGACCGACTCTCCGGTGAGCAGCGATTCGTCGACGCTCAGCTCGTGGGCTTCCGTCACCGCACCGTCGGCCGGCACCTTCGCCCCTTCCTCGATAATGACGACATCGCCGGGCACCAATTCCGCCGCCGATACGTATTCCCGCTTGCCGTCGCGCAATACCTGCGCTCGCGGCGCCGACAGATCACGCAGCGCTTCGAGCACGCTCGCCGTCCGGTGGCTCTGGACAATGGTCAGCACCAGCACGGCAACGACCAGGACGAGCAGCGTCGATGCCTCCGTCATGTCGCCGATCAGACCATACAGGCCGCTCGCGCTGAGCAGCAGCAGGAACATCGGCTCGGTGAATGCATCGCGCACGGTGCTCCACCAGAGATGGCGATTGCCCCGCGCGATCACATTGCGGCCGTGTCGCGCCTGCAATGCCACGACCTCCGCGTGCGTCAGTCCACCCGCCGTATGCCGCGCAGGCACGGCGGACGCCGGCACGTCGGATGTCGCGCCTTGCGTCGCCATGATCAGGGTTCGCTCTGGCCGCGCATGGGTGCACGGCAATGCGCACAGTTGGTCCGCGCATTGCCGGTGGCACGTTCCTGCAACACGATGTGCAGATCCGCCCCGCCGCGGCGCGGCACGTCGACTGTCTTGCCGATCTCCGTGCTCCCGGCATGTGCGACGATACGATAGCGTCCGGCCGGCAGCATGACGAACAGGAACGGCCCTTCGGTGCGGGTGTCGAGGACAGCGCGCCCCGATGCGCTTGCGATCGTCACATCCACATCGGAGAGATAGTTGCCCGCAGCCGTGGTAAACATCATGCGCAGGCTGTAGCGAGGCGCGAGTGCGCGAAAGGCTTTCGCGTCGTCCTCGCCGATGCCGCCCGTCATGTACAGCACGCCGTCACGGCTGACCGCCTCGGGCAGTGATTGCCCGGCAACGGCGGCACTCAGGACAAGAAACCCGAATGCAACGGCGGTGCGCAGCGCGTGTGAGTTAAAGATCGACATGTCGGAAAGATCCCCAGGTTCGTGAGCGCCCGGAGGTGTGTCAGCCGGCGTTTCGCGCCGGCATTTCGGCCACTCCCCGCGCTCGCATGGCGCGACAGGCGCGCAGTGTGTTCAGCCGATGTCCGTCGCCCGTTTCACGTTTCGTGGCCCGGTCGCGCCAGCAGTAAAGGCGTGCCGGCGAGACGCGCGGTGCGCGCGGCCACGCTGCCGAGAAACCAGCGCGCGACGCCGCGCCGCCCATGGGTGCCGACGACGACCAGGTCCGCGTGCCACTGTTGCGCGTCGCGGATGATCGCGTGCGCGACGTCGTCATGTGCGGGGGCCGTTTCGACCGCCGCGGTCTCAGCCTGATTCGGCAATTCGGCAAAGACCGTCGCTGCGGCGGCCAGAATCACTTTTCCTTCTTCGACGAACGCCTCCTCGAGCATGCGGATCGGCACGATATCGGTTAGCCGGACGGCGCGATCTATCACATAGATGGCGCGAAGGCGGGCCTCGGGTGTGGCGAGTTGAAGCCCGAAATGCAACGCGTCGCGCGACGCGGCGCTTCCATCCAGCGCGAACAGGATCCGGCGCGGCGACGACTGGATCTCCGTTTCGTAACTGGCCGGCACAACGAGAATCGAACAGGGTGCCTGGGTGGTGACGAATTCGGAAACCGTACCTTCGATCCAGCGCAACATACCGTGATGCTGACGCGCGCCCACGACGAGCAGATCCGCCTGCCATTGCGCCGCGGCATCGATCAATGCGTTAGCGGTATAGCCGCCTTGCCGCGAAATTTCCACGACGTCCGACTCGACGTCGATGCCGGCATCCGCGAATATACTTTTTGCGTGGGCCACGGCGTCACCCGCGTCGCGGGCAAGTTCGGCGCGTGCAAGCTGCAGCTCGCCATCCGTCATCGACCCGAGCGGCAACAGGGTGCGGGGATTTTCGGCGACACTCACCACGCGGACCCGCGCGCCGGGCAGCTTCAGGTGACACACATACGCCGCTGTGCGCGCTGACTCCGGCGAAGTGTCCACAGCCACGAGGATGCGTCGGATTGAGTGAATGGCATGACCGCCAAGGTGCGTTGTGCTCATGATCGGGTCCCCAAAGAGGGCGTGCGTTCGCCCAGCTGACGTCGATATCTGATTCTCTGCGCCCTGCCTGGTCACTCATTGATACACGTCAAGCCACTATCACCGCCGCCCGGACGACCGGCGCCAAATGCAGATTGGAGTTCCGGCCCGCCTATGCACACGAATGGACAGCGGTCGCGAGCGGAAACCACTCGTCCGATACACCACAGTGAGCATGCGGAGACAAGTGCGGTCCACACAAGCTCACACGGCAAATTGAATTAAACAGGCGTTTTCGCGTGATCTACGTCACGCGCCCTTGACGGCGATCAATCAAACCATCTGGGCGCACCTCTATGCTGGTCGATACAGCGGGACTGAGTCGCGCGTTGCGGCGCATTCACATGGCCCCGTCATGGACTTGTCTCGTCGGATCGCAACACGTCCTGTCATCACGAAATGGGGCCCGTCACGCACATGGCTCGAATCGATTCCAATGAACGAGACCTTGCCCATATCGGTTCGATGATCGGGCAACTCGAACGGCTACTCCAGTGTGAAGCTCCGCGCTCCGCTCACTTTGTTTTCCAGCCGGCCTACTGGCGAGCGCGTATCGAGTCCGCGGCGGCCCAAACCGACGCGCAGAGCCCGATAGGCGCGCGGGCGTCAGCGCTGCTCGCCAAACTGGACGCCCTCGACGGCGCATCGGCGCAACCGAGCGCCAAGCGCAAGCAATCGATCGATGAAACGACCCACGGCCTTTAAATGCCGTGATGGCGCATTCGCTCGTGCGCTTGCGCGCCCGATGCTGGCGCGCGCTGCCCATTGAACTGCGCGGACTCTCGTTCATGTTCGTCCAGCGCAGCATGGCAATGCGCTGCTCGACGCAGCGGGACTCGACCGGATCGACGCGATCCGTGTCGCGTCTTTGCACAACAGGCATGGGCGTTATTGCCCGCGAGCGTCTCTGCAAGCAGGGACCTGCTTCGCCTGATCTGTATCAATCGGCAGCGGAGATTTCGGACTAACGTGGAATGGCACTTGTCGTGGGCAGCGTGGCGGTGCCACGGCCACCCTCGGCGCAATTAAACGGAGTCCGATATGACCGACATGCCACTCCTTGCGTACCAGGCCGCGCCTCTCCTGCGGCCGCCGCTCGCCACCGGCGAAACTCCCGCTGTCATTACGCTGCCCAAGCCCGAATTGCACACCGGCGTGCCGCTGATGACCGCCTTCGCGCAGCGCGCGAGTTGCCGATCGTTCGCGCCGACAGCATTGCCGCCCACGGTGCTGGGCGAGTTGCTCTGGGCCGCCGACGGCATCAACCGGCCCGCAACCGGCGGCCGCACCGCGCCCTCACCGCACGCGTTCAACGAAATCGACATCTACGCCGCACTGCAAAACGGCGTGTACCGGTACGACGCGCCGAACCATCAACTGGTTCTCAAACATGCCATCGACGCGCGCGGGCAGACCGGCTACCAGGATTTCGTCGGCGAGGCGCCGCTCGACCTCGTCTACGTAGTTCGCACGTCGCGCTTACTGGACATGCCCGCGCAGCAGCGCGAGCGGTTTTCCGCCGTGACGGCCGGAGCGATCGCGCAGAACGTCTCGCTGTATTGTGCGTCGGCGGGGCTCGCCTGCGTGATCCGCGGCTGGATCAATGCGCAACTGCTCGCGACCGCGCTGTCGCTCAACGAAGACGAACTGCCGATTCTCGCGCAGACGGTCGGCTTCAGTCCGATCCAGCACTAGTGGCATTGAGAGCTTGGGCGTGGCGGCGACGGCCGCTGACGCCCGGCCGCCGGCGTCCTTTTTTTACAGCCCCGACGGTATCTCGTCCTGATCGCGTGGAGTCCTGACCAGCAGCACCGGAACGTGAGCGCTCCGCAAGAACGTTTCCGCAACGCTGCCCTGCAACAACCTTCCTATGCCATGCCGGCCTTGCGTGCCCATCACCACCAGGCCGGCGCCCTGGCGCTGCACGCAACGGGCGAGGCAATGCGGGATATCGTCCGCTGCATTCTCTGTCTCCTCGATCTCGGTGTCGCCGGGCACGCCGCGCTCGGCCATGGCCCGGCGCGCTTCTTCGAGCGCGAGACGGCCGTCTTCGCGCAGCACGTTACGAAGCTGTTCGGCATTGAAATAGCCCGCGTAGCGCGACACGCACCAAGGATTGACGACGTACACCGCGTGAAGCCGCGCTTGCGTCAGCTGAGCAAATTCGAGCGCTTCATACAGCGCCCATCTGGACGACTCGCTGCCATCCAGAGCCACGACGATCTTCTGATACATGGTTCGCTCCTCGTAGACGTTGCACCGGCCCGCTCGGCGTCTCGACACTGCCCATCGTTGCAGACTAGATGGATGATCGGCGCGAATGGCTCTATCGGCCTGACCTGCGTCAAGCAATCGCGCTGCAAGCCGGGAGTGGCGATCTCGCCGTGGGATAACGGCGAGCGCCGCCCTGAATAAGGCGAGCGGCGCCGGGCGCCACCACCCGCCGCTCCGCTAGATCGGCTGCGTGGCGGTCGCCGCCAGTTCCGCGATATCGGCGGTGATTTCGTCCTGACGGACCCGACGATAGCTTTGCGTCAGTTCGTCGAGCGTGTCTCTCACATTGGTGCGGGCGGCCAGCATCGCCCTCACCCGCGCTTCGTTTTCCGCGGCGAACGAGAGCATCAACGCTTCGCATATCTCGACAAACACATATTCCTCGACCAGCCCAGGCAGCAGACGTTCGACCGGCAAGGTGAGCAACGGTGGCACGGCGCGCGCCGCCACCGGAAACCGCGAAAAATCGAACGGAATCAACCGGTGTTCGACCATCTCGCTGGCAGCAGCGACGCCAGGCAGCGCATGGATGATCGAGACGTGGTCCACCGCGCGAGCGCCAAGACGCACATAGAGCGCATCCGTGACACGGTTGGCCAGCGACGGCACGTCATCGGCATGGGACGCCGCCGGCGAGCTCCATGCGACCGGAAGGTGGCGTTCGTTCGCCGCCATCTCTCCGCGCGTGCCGACGAGCAGGAGTTCACACCGCGCGTTATCCAGACGAGGCCGCACATAGTCCAGAACCTGCTCGTTGAACGAGCCGACGAAGCCCTGTTCAGAACACAGCGCGATCACGATCCGCGCGCCATGATCCGGCTCCGACAGGGCGGCTTGCGCCGCTCTTCCATGAGCAAGGACGGCGCCGATCGCAGCCCCCACGGTCGCGGCCGAAGAGCGGATACCCGGCAGCCGCCGCTGCGCTTCACGCGAACGCGCCGCAGCGATGCCACGCATTGCGCCGATCACGGCGTCCAGTTGTTGCGCGGTCGCCGTGCGCGTTTCGATTTCCGCGAGTCGGCCGCTCATTTCACGATCTCGGCCGGGGCGGCGCCGTTCGGCGCTTGCAGCGTCAAGCGCTGCACCAGTTCGCGAACCGCCGTGACGAGTCCCGCTTGAGTCGAGGCGTCCAGCGGCGCGTCCGCCCATCCGGCTGCCATGGCCCCGCCCGGCAATTGTTCCGCGAGCTGGCTCCGCGCTTCGGCGGCGATGGCCGGTGGCACGCCGTCGAACACGCCTTCGGACAACGCGGCCAGCAACGCGATTTCATCGAGCGTGCGCAGCGGCTTGAAGCGTGGCTGCGCGATCAATGCCCGGATGCGCTCCCCGCGTGCGATCTTGCCGGCCACATGAGCATCCGTCAGACCGCCGAAGCGGGAGAACATCTCCAGCTCCAGAAACTGCGCGTAATCGAGCCGCAAGCGCCCTGACACGTCGCGCAAGGCGGGATGCTGCGCCTTGCCGCCGACACGGCTCACGCTCAACCCGACATCGACGGCCGGACGCTGGTTGGCGGCGAACAGCGCGGTGTCCAGCACGATCTGGCCGTCCGTGATCGAAATCAGATTGGTCGGGATATAGGCGGACAGGTTGCCCGCGTCGGTTTCCGCAATCGGCAATGCCGTCAACGACCCGCCGCCGAGCGCCGCCGACAGTTTCGCCGCGCGCTCCAGCAATCGCGCATGCACGTAGAAGATGTCGCCGGGATAGGCCTCGCGCCCTGGCGGCTCGCGTGTCAGCAGCGCCAACTCCCGGTGCGTCGCGGCGTGTTTGGTGAGGTCGTCGATCACGACCAGCGCATGCTGTCCGCGGTCGCGAAAGTACTCGGCGATCGTGACGCCCGCAAACGGTGCGATCCATTGCAATCCGGCCGCCGAAGCCGCCGCCGCGACCACGAACACGCAGCGCTCGGGTGCGCCGTACCGCCGCACGGATTCGATCACTTGCTGCACCGCTGTCGAGCGTTGGCCGATCGCCACGTAGACACAGATCATGTCCGAGTGCTTCTGGTTGACGATGGCGTCGAGCGCCAACGCGGTCTTGCCCGTTGCACGATCGCCTATGATCAGCTCCCGCTGTCCGCGTCCGACGGCGAAGAGCGCGTCGACGATCAGCACGCCGGTTTCGACAGGCTCGCTGACCAGATCGCGATCGATGATCGCCGGCGCGGGCCGCTCGATCGGCATGCGCTTCACCGCCGACACAGGTTCGTCGCGATCGAGTGGCCGGCCAAGCGGATCGATCACACGACCGAGCAAGCCTTCGCCCACGGGCACTTCGATCACCGCGCCGGTGCGCGTCACGCGCGCGCCGGCTTCGACGGTGGCGCCGTCGTCGAGTAACACAACGCTCATGAGATCGGCCTCCAACGAGTGCACGAAGCCGCTCGCGCCGCTTTCGAATCGCAGCAGTTCGTCGAGCGCCGCATCGGCCAGTCCCGAGACGAACGCGATCCCGTCACCGATCCGCTCGACACGGCCGAGCGTATCGGCATAGGGCGCGCATGCCGTGCGGGCCAGCGCCCCGCGCTGCGCCGCAAGCCAGGCGTCGTCGCTCGATTCAGCGGGAAGCATGACTGTCATCGAGCAGCGCCTCCTTGATCCGGACGAGTTCCGCGCCGAAGCTGTTGCGCACCACGGCATGCGGCGAGCGCAGTTCGAGGCCGGCGATCAAATGCGGATCCACTTCGAAGTTGACCGGCACATCACGTTTCAGGCAGGTTGCGAGCATCGTGCGGCACTGTTGCTGTTCCTGCTCGCTCAGCACACGCGGCGCGGCGAGGGTCGGCACCGCGCCGTCGCCCCAGAGCCCCGCGCGGGCGGTTTCCGGAAGTTGTGCGACTCCCTCGGCCAGACCGTCTATAAAGCCGCTCACGCGCACGCTGTCGGGCAGCCTGTCGAGCAGCTTTGCCGCGATATCGACGGCAAGCCGGCTGGCCCGTTCGGACGCGAGCTTGTCCTGCTCGGCGCGCGCCCCCGCGGCCTCGCCTTTCGCCGCCGAGCGCAAGGCGTCCGCGTCGGCTTGCGCGGCGCTCAGAAGCGCCTGCTTTTGCGCCGCGGCCTCCACGGCGACGGCTTTCATCGCTTCGCCGTGCGCCGCCGCCAGTTGTTGCGTTTCGTGGGCCGCCTTGTCGCGCTCCTGAATGGCCGCGAGCTTCGCCGCCTCGGCATCCGCGATCAGCGCGCGCGCCGCCTTCTGACGTTCGGCGATGATCCCCGCGACCGGGCGGAACAGAAAACGCGCGAGCAGCCATATCAACACCAGTGCATTGATGGTCTGGAGCGCAAGCGTCCACCAGTCGATTCGCATGGAGTCCGCCTATTTCGCAAACGGGTTGGCGAACAGCAGCAGCAAGGCGATCACGAGGCAATAGATCGCCATCGTCTCGATCATGGCCAGCCCGACGAACAGCGTGCGCGATACGGTGCCCGCCGAATCCGGCTGCCGAGCGATCGCATCCATCGCCGCGGCGACCGCACGGCCTTCCGCGAGCGCCGGCCCGATCGCGCCGAACGAAACGGCAAGCGCTGCCGCGGCGATACTGACCACTTCGATAAGGTTATTCATGAGACTTCGCCCTTTTTGACACTGACATGGTGCGGATCACCGATCGCGGCACCGATGAAAACCATCGAGAGAACAGCAAAAATGTAGGCCTGCACCGCGCCCGTGAGCAGATCCAGCGCCATGAGCGGAATCGGCACCAGCAGGCCGGCAAGCGACAGCAGAATGCCGATCACGAACACGCCGCTCATGACGTTGCCGAACAGGCGCACGACGAGTGAGAACGTCCGCGTGATCTGCTCGACGACGTTCAGCGGAATCATCACCCAGCTCGGTTCCGCGAACGACGCGAGATAGCCCGTGGCACCCCGGCTGCGAATGCCATAGACGACCGTCGCGCCAAGCACGATCAACGCGAGCGCGGCATCCGTTTCGAGGTGCGCGGTGGGTGGCGTCACGCCCGGCACCAGCGCGCACCAGTTGGCGACCAGCACGAAGATGAACAGCGTGCCGATCAGCGCGCGATAGGTCGCGGCCTCGGTTTGCATGGTGTCGCGAATCTGCTGGTCGATGGTTTCGACCAGCAGCTCAACCGCGGTTTGCGTCTTGCCGGGCGCAAGCGAGAGTCTTCGGCTCAGCACGACAGCCGCCAGCGTGACGACGGCCATGATCGCCCAGGTGATCAACACGGGCGAGGTAAGCGCCACTGGTCCAATCCGCAGAAGCGGCGCGATCGTGAGCGGTGATTCGGTCATGACAGGCCTCCGTAACGCCGTAGCGCGATCCTGCGTGCGAGCAGCACGCCTGCCATGCCGGCGAGCAGCGCGAGCGCACCGATGCGTGCGAGCACGAGCAGCACCGCACAGGTCAACGCAATGCGCGCGAGTTGCAGCGCGAGCGCCGCAACCGTTTTACCCGTTGCGAACAACGGCCAGTTCCAGCGCAACGAAAGGAAATGCCACGCGCCGGCCACCATGCCGAGCGTGAGTCCGATCACGAGTTGGGCGGCGAGCGGCGGTAGCGGCCATGCCAGCGCACTATTCACGGTGTGTTCCCTGTTGACGATGCATCCATTTCCACGCGGACCAGAAACCGAGCGCCGCCCCTAACATCAGAAGCGGCGCCGAGAAAAATACCCGCGTGCCGAATGTGCGGTCGAGCCAGTGCCCCAACGCGAGCCCGAGCAAAGTCGGCACGACGATGGCCCAGCCAAGAATGCCGATCTGGCCGAGCCGGCTGCCGAGCGACGGCTCCGGCTCTTCGCGCCCGCGCGCCGCGCGCTCCGCGGCCTGCTGCGCCGCGCCGGCCAGCCTGTCGGCTTCGCTATTGCGCTTGTCGTGCCGTGGCGTGCTCATTGCGGTGTCGCTCCCGAGCCGGCCGGGTTGGCACTGTCGGTTCCGGGCCGCGGCCTCAAATAGCGCAGCATCTGACGCACCGCGCGCGCATGGAGCCGCAACTGGTCGACCCGGGCACGGCGCGCCGCGTCGTCTTCGTCGGCGTGGCGGCTGCGCACCAGCACCTCGAGGCCTTCCAGCGAATCGCCCGGAATCGCTTCGCGGCAAGCGATGGACACGGTGGCGCCGCCCAATACCAGCAGCACGCCGCCGTTCACCGCACAGTAGTGCGACACGTTGTCGGCACCCGTCCAGCGAACCACCGAAGAGGTCAGTTGCGTGACGAAATCGGCATGACCAATACGGATGCCGAACGAACCGCTTGCGTCTTCCGCGCGCAAGGAAACGATGTCGACGCCGTCGAACCATACCCGCGACGGCGTGGCGATGGTCAGCTTCAATGCGCTGTTGCTCATGCCACGGGCTCCTTCTCCGCAGCAGCGGGTCGCTGTGCGGCAGCCGCTTCCCTGCTGCGCCCTTCGTCGAGCGAGCCGATCATGTACAGCGAACTCTCCTGCCACGTATCGCACTCGCCCTCGAGAATCGCTTTGCAGCCGGCAATCGTGTCGGCGAGCGCCACCGAGCGGCCGGCTTCGCCCGTAAACGCTTCGGTGACCGCGAACGGCTGGGTCAGAAAGCGTTGCAGGCGACGGGCGCGGCCGACCAGCGCGCGATCGTCGGCGCCCAGTTCTTCCACGCCGAGCAACGAGATCACGTCCTGCAACTCGCGGTAATGCTCGATGATCCTGCGCACCTCGGTGGCCACGGCCGCATGCTCTTCGCCCACCACCAGCGGATCGAGCAGGATCGACGACGACGCGATCGGATCGACGGCGGGATACATGCCTTCGGCGGCCATCGCGCGGGACAGCACGACCATGCTGTCGAGGTGTGCTGCAATCGCGGTCACGGCGGGGTCGGTGAAATCGTCGGCCGGCACGTACACGGCCTCGATCGCCGTCACCGATACGCCGCCCACGGACACGATGCGCTCCTGCAAGCTCGCGACTTCGCTGGCCAGCGTGGGCTGATAGCCGACTCTCGAGGGCATGCGCCCGAGCAGACCCGACACTTCGGCGCCCGCCTGGACGAAGCGAAACACGTTATCCATCAGTAGCAGGACATTCTGCCGGCGTTCGTCGCGGAAGTATTCAGCAATCGTCAATGCCGTGAAGGGCACGCGCCAGCGCGCCCCCGGCGGCTCGTTCATCTGCCCGTACACCAGCACCGTGCGCGGCAACACGCCGGAGGTGCGCATATCGAGCAGCATCTCGTGGCCTTCGCGCGAGCGTTCGCCGACACCGGCAAACACCGAGATACCTTCATAGCGCTCGACCATCGCGTGAATCAGTTCCATCACGAGCACGGTCTTGCCGACGCCGGCGCCGCCGAACATGGCCGCTTTGCCGCCCTGCGCGAGCGGCGCGAGCAGATCGATCACCTTGATGCCGGTCGAGAACAGCGTGCTGGTGCCTTTCAGCGAAGCTAGCGGCGGCGCCGCGCGATGAATCGGACGACGCTCGATCTGCGCGGGAAGCGCCGGGCCGTCGTCGCGGGTCGCGCCGGTCACGTCGAGCAGCCTGCCGAGCACGGCTTCGCCGACCGGCGCTTCAATGGGGCCGCCGGTGGCTCGCACACGCGTGCCGCGCCGCAACCCGGCGGTTGTCTGCAAGGCCAGCGCGCGCACCATGGTTTCGCTCAGATGCGCCTGCACCTCGGCGAGCACCGGCGCGAGATCGTCCGGCATGACAACGAGCGCATCGCCGACGGGGGGAAGCGAATCACCGTCGAACCGGACATCGACGATCGCGCCGCGCACGGCAACAACGCTGCCATCCCGTACAGTCGACGGGCTGGCTGAAAACGCTGCTGCTGGACGAGTGGGCATGGTCGGGGTTTGCGGGTTTGCGCGGCGGTGATTGACCAATCAAAAGATATTCCTGGAATGCGCCGCGAAACTGACTTTCATCAAATGTCTGAGAGATAAGAGCGAGAAATACGTCGGCCGCGAACAAACCCGCGCAAACCGTTCGCCCAATCGCCTGACATGCCCCGCTAAGGCGCGACCTTGCGCGGACTGATCCAGATCAACGGCCAAGCCTTCACGAAGTGACCTAATCCAGCTATCTGAAGAACGGTGAGGTCCGTCATGAAGAACCTGGCAGATTCATTTTCGGCACCCTCCACTCCCGCCCCGGCCGGCCGGAGTGGCAACGCCGTGGCAAAACCATTGCGGCTCGGCCTGCTCACCGCGCTGGTGATCGGTTCGATGATCGGCAGCGGCGTGTTTTCCCTGCCGCAGAACATGGCTTCCGGCGCGGGCGCCGCGGCTGTCCTGATCGGCTGGCTGATCACCGGCGTCGGCATGTTGATGCTCGCCTTCGTCTATCAGACGCTCACGACCCGCAAGCCCGAACTCGACAACGGCATCTACGCTTACGCGCGGGCCGGTGCCGGCGACTTCGTCGGCTTCAATTCGGCCTGGGGTTACTGGGTCAGCGCGTGGATCGGCAACGTCGGCTATCTCGTCATCGTGTTCGGCACGCTCGGCTACTTTTTCCCCGTGTTCGGCGAGGGCAATACGCCCGCGGCCGTGCTGGGCGCCTCCATCGCGCTATGGATCATGCATGCGGTGATCCTGCGCGGCGTGCGCAGCGCGGCGGTGCTCAACGCGATCACCACCGTCGCCAAGGTGATTCCGCTCGTGCTGTTCATCGTGCTGGCGGCCATTGCATTCAGAAGCCATGTGATTGCGCAGGACTTCTGGGGCAATGCGAAGCTCGGCAGCGTCTTCACGCAGGTCAAAAGCACCATGCTGATCACCGTGTGGGTGTTCATCGGTATCGAAGGCGCCAGCGTGTTCTCAGCCCGCGCGCAGCGGCGCGAGGATATCGGCCGCGCCACCCTGCTCGGCTTCGCGGTCGTACTGGTCCTGCTGATGGCGGTCTCCCTGCTGTCGCTCGGGATCGTCCCGCAAGGCGAACTCGCCGCGATGAAGAATCCGTCGATGGCCGGCGTGCTCGACAAGGCCGTCGGCGCCTGGGGCGCGGTACTCATCAGTCTCGGCCTGCTGGTATCGGTCGGCGGCGCGTTGCTGGCGTGGACCCTGCTGGCGGCGGAAACACTCTTCACGCCGGCGAACGGCGGCGTCATGCCGAAGTTTCTGGCGCGCGAAAACAGTCACGGCGTACCCGCCAATGCACTCTGGGTCACGAACGGACTCGTGCAACTGTTTCTCATCATCACGCTCGTCTCCAACGCGACTTATCTGGCGCTGATCTCGCTCGCGACTTCGATGATCCTGATCCCGTACCTGTTCTCCGCCGTCTACGCGACTCGCGTCGCCATACGCGGCGAGGGCTACGCGGCGGCGGAAGGCACCCGAACCCGCGACATGCTGATCGGTGCGGCCGCAACCGTTTATTGCTGCTGGCTGCTCTACGCCGCCGGGCCCAAGTATCTGCTGCTCTCCGCCCTGCTCTATGCGCCTGGCGTGCTTCTGTACGGCTGGGCAAAGCGCGAACGCGGCGCACGTCTGTTCAAGCCGTTCGAAGCGGCGATCCTCGCGGGCCTGCTCGTTCTTGCGGCCGTGGCGGCGTGGCTGCTGTCCACCGGCGCGCTCGGCTTGTAATCCGGCGATCTTCAGGAGAGAAAACTCGATGACATTCGGCGTCTATTCCGAAACAGGCACGCTGCGCAAGGTCATGGTCTGCCGCCCGGGACTTGCGCAGGCACGCCTGACACCCGCCAATTGCCGCGACTTGCTGTTCGACGACGTGCTGTGGGTATCGCAGGCGAAGAACGACCATTACGCGTTTGTCAGCACGATGCAGGAGCACGGCGTCGACGTGCTCGAGATGCACGATCTGCTGGCCGACATTCTGCGAGGCCGTGAGGCGCGCGACTGGGTGCTAGAACACAAGCTCGCGCCCGGCACCGTGGATGCGGAACTGGCGGCACAACTGCGGCCGTGGCTCCAGGAGATGGAGCCGAGTGAACTGGCGACTCGCCTGATCGGCGGAATCGTTCGGGCGGAATTGCCGTTCAAGGCCGACGGGTTGCTCGCGCAATGCACGCTGCCTGCGGGATTCATCCTCCCGCCGCTGCCCAACACGCTCTTTACGCGCGACAGCAGTTGCTGGATCAACGACGGCCTCGTGCTCGGATCGATGTACTGGCCGGCGCGGCAACAGGAAACGCTGCTCGCCGCCGCGATTTACCGCTTCCATCCGCTCTTCAGCAGCGGGACGCGCATCTGGTGGGGCGGCCCGGAGGCGGACCACGGTGGCGCCACGCTCGAGGGTGGCGATGTCATGCCGCTGTCGCGCGACGTCGTGCTGATCGGCATGGGCGAGCGGACCTCGCCGCAAGGTGTCGCGCAACTCGCACGCGCGCTGTTCGCTCGCGAATCGGTCAAGCAGGTGATCGCCGCACAACTGCCGCGCTCGCGCGGCGCGATGCACCTCGACACGGTATTCACCTTCTGCGATCGCGACCTGGTCACGATCTTTCCGGAAGTGGTCGATGCCATCCGTTGCACGAGTCTGCGCCCCGGCAAGCTGCCGGGCCAGCTCGACGTGCGCCCCGAAAGCGCACCGTTTCTGCAAGTGGTCGGGCAGGCGCTGGGCATCGGCACGCTGCGCACCGTCGCCACCGGCGGCGACACGTGGGAATCCGAGCGCGAGCAATGGGACGACGGCAACAACGTGATCGCCCTCGCGCCGGGCATCGTCGTCGCCTACAACCGCAATGTGTACACCAACACGCTCCTGCGCAAGGCGGGGGTGGAAGTCATCACGATCCCGAGCGGCGAGTTGGGCCGCGGACGCGGCGGCGGCCATTGCATGACCTGCCCGATCGAACGCGCCCCCCTCTGACCCTCTGACGCGAAACACGCGCCGCACCCTTTGGAGAATTCGCCTATGGCATTCAATCTACGCAATCGCAGTCTGCTGAACATGCAGGACTTCGCGCCGCGCGATATCCGCTTCCTGCTCGATCTCGCCGCCGAGCTGAAGCGCGCCAAATACGCGGGCAACGAAGTCCCGCGGCTCAATGGCAAGAACATCGCATTGATTTTCGAAAAGACCTCGACGCGCACGCGCTGCGCATTCGAAGTTGCCGTGCACGACCAGGGCGGCCACGTCACCTATATCGACTCCGCGAGTTCACAACTCGGCCGCAAGGAGTCGCTCAAGGACACGGCACGGGTACTCGGACGGCTCTACGACGGTATCGAATACCGCGGCTTTCATCAGAGCGTGGTCGAAGATCTTGCGACCTATTCGCATGTTCCAGTCTGGAACGGCCTCACCGACGAGTTCCACCCGACCCAGGTGCTCGCCGACCTGCTCACCATGCAGGAATTCGGCGAGAAGCCGTTGCATGAGCTGTCGTTCTGCTACCTCGGCGACGCCCGCTTCAACATGGGCAACTCGCTGCTGATCGGCGGCGTGCAGATGGGCATGGACGTGCGCATCGCGGCGCCACGCGAATTGTGGCCGCATGACGAACTGGTCGCGCAAATGCGCCTGCTCGCCGAGCGCACCGGCGCCGGCGTGACGATCGTCGAGGACCCGCATGAGGCGGTGAGCGGCGTCGATTTCGTCTACACGGACGTCTGGGTGTCGATGGGCGAGCCTGTGGACGCGTGGGGTCCGCGGATCGAACTCCTGCAACCCTATCAGGTCAACGCCACGCTGATGAAAGCAACCGGCAACCCGCGCACCCGCTTCATGCATTGCCTGCCGGCCTATCACAATCTGGACACCGAAACCGGCCGGATGGTCCACGAGCATTTCGGCGTGTCCGAACTCGAAGTCAGCGACGAGGTGTTCGAATCGGATGCGTCGATCGTCTTTACGCAGGCCGAGAACCGCATGCACACGATCAAGGCCGTGCTTGTGGCGACCCTCGCTTAAAGTCGGCGCACGATGCGCAGCTTCGACACCGACTCGACACCGGCCGAACCTCCAACCGAAGTCCGCTATTCCGTGTGCATCGGTTGGATGGGCTTTTTGTGCGCAGACGTTTTCTCATTTTCAGTAGCGTCCGCCCCTGCGACGGCGGGCGCGGCAGACGTCTGCGGCTCGCCCACCACCTCGGCAGGCACGAGCGCCTGGGTGGCGAGCCCCCCCACCAGGCTGTCGGCCGGATGCCGTTGCCGCCCCGCGCCAACGGCGGGCGGCGCGGCGTCCCGCTGCAGGTCCGACAGGATCTCGAAGAACTGCCGGCTGTACGAGAGCGCCTGGGCCACGCCCACAGGCGCCAGCAACGTGGGAAGACACAGCATCTCCGGCAGATTGTCTGCCGCGCATGTCCGGGCCATCGCCTCCTGCGTTTCGGCAAGTCCAAACCGGATCGCCTCCAGGTTCAACGCGGTGAGCCGCTCAAAAGCCTCGAAGCTGCGCGTCGTTACGCCGAACAGATTGTCGAAACCGGCGCTTTCCATGTTGAGCCATTGCCCGGGAATGATCTGAGCCATCATGCCTCCAAAAGTTGATTGCCGAAACGCGCCGGCTCGCTGATCCGCTAGATGCCCGGCATCACCGGATACGGCTCGGTGTGATCCTCCACACGTTTGACGCCGGGAATGTTCTGCGCCGCCACGCGAACTGCGTCGACGGCTTCCAGCGCATGAAATACGCCCCACAGGTGCACCACGCCATCGGTAACGACGATATTGCGGCCGGCGAAGCTCCATTTGCGGCCCGCCAGTTCGCCCATCAGCATCGCGCGGATCTCGGCGTCCGAGAGCGTCACATCCGATGTCGGCTCGTCCGGCACGCTTGCGAGCGCCTGCACAAGATTGGCGCGGCTCACGAGACCCACGAGCCGTCCCGCTTGCGTCACGGGAACACGTTTGATGCGCCGCGTCTCGAGAATGCCGGCCACTTCGCCAAGCGGCGTGTCGGGCTGAACGGTCACCACGTCGGCGGTCATAACGTCGCGCACCTTCACCGCATGGGTCTTGATGTAATCCCGCGCTTCATGGTTCGCGGACCAGACGTCGAGCCAGGAAGCGCGCTTGCGCTCGTCGGTGCCGATTTCGGTGCGGCGAAGCAGATCGCCCTCGCTGATCATGCCCGTGATACGACCCTCCGGATCCAGCACCGGCGCACCGCTGATGCCGTTGTCGACGAAAATTCTGGCGACGTCCCGCACGGTCATGTCGGGGGTGACAGAGATGACGTTGGTGGTCATGACATCGGATGCGCGCATAGTGAGCCTCCTGAACAGTTAGGATCATTGAATTCGCGGGACCGGCCCGTCTCGATCGTCAATATCTCGAAGCCGGTGAGCCCTCGGGTGACTTCAGATTAGGCCGCCACCGCATCCTCCCGTTTGACGTGGATCATCTCCAGGGTGGTACAGCACGAGCGTGATCCGAATAGCGCCGCGTAGCCATTGGATGACCCAAGTCAATTGCACCGTATGCGTGACAGAGATACTGGTCGCCACGCGTTCAACGTCTGGAGAAAAGGTTATGGCCCAAGTGATGAAAGCTGCTGTCGTTCACGAGTTCGGCGCTCCGCTGCGCATTGAAGAGGTCCCCGTCCCGAAGCCCGGTCGCGGTCAGATTCTCGTCAACATCAAGGCGTCCGGCGTATGTCACACGGATCTGCACGCGGCTGACGGCGACTGGCCGGTCAAGCCCACGCTGCCCTTCATTCCCGGCCATGAAGGAGTCGGCTATGTCGCTGCCGTGGGCGAAGGCGTCAAACACGTGAAGGAAGGCGATCGTGTCGGCGTGCCGTGGCTTTATACCGCCTGCGGTCATTGTGAGCACTGCCTCGGCGGTTGGGAAACCTTGTGCCATGAGCAGCAGAATACGGGCTATTCGGTGAACGGCGCCTACGCGGAGTACGTGCTGGCCGATCCGGACTATGTCGGCCATCTGCCAGCCGAAGTCACGTTCGAAGATATCGCGCCGATCCTCTGCGCGGGCGTGACCGTCTACAAAGGCATCCGCATGACGGACACGCGGCCGGGTCAATGGATCACGATTTCGGGGATCGGCGGGCTCGGCCACGTCGCGGTTCAATACGCGATTGCCATGGGCCTGCGCGTGGTAGCGGTCGACATCTCAGCGGATAAGCTCGCTCTCGCCCGCGAACTCGGCGCTACGCTCACCTTCAATGCTTCGGAGTGCGACGCCGCGGCGGCGATCCAGAAGGAAATCGGCGGAACGCACGGGGTACTCGTCACCGCCGTATCGCGCAGCGCCTTCGCTCAGGCACTGGGCATGGTGCGGCGCGGCGGCACCATTGCGCTGAATGGTCTGCCGCCGGGTGAATTCCCGCTGCCGATTTTCTCGACCGTGCTCAACGGCATTACCGTGCGCGGCTCCATTGTCGGCACGCGCAAGGACTTGCAGGAATCGCTCGAATTCGCCGCGCAAGGCCGTGTGCGCGCTCGAATCCATCTCGATCGGCTGGACAATATCAATCAGGTTTTCGCCGATTTGAAGAGCGGGAAGGTAGATGGACGTATTGTCCTGAAGCTCGACTGAAGCTCGACTGAGCGAGTGACGGGATGGCGAGATAAACGAACTAAAAAAAGCGAACTAAACCGAACGCGCGACGGAAGTCAGAAAATCACTTAGGCTCGGCCGGACATCCCCCCGGCAGAACCGACAGCGTATTCGACATCTTGAGGCGGACCCAGTCCATGCCTTCGCGCAAACCCGCCAGAACCGCTTCGCGCTCGGTAGGAAAAACACTGCTGTGTCTGAACTCGTGTTTGAAGATGCCCTCTGGGGTGTGGTGGCTGAGCTGGATCGAGCAATCGAAGCCGCCCGCTGTGCGATGTGTGGTTGCGGCGACCGACCAGTCGCCGTCACCCACACTACCCGAGATCGTCATGTGTCGCTCCTTGATAATGTGCGCCGCCCATGGACTGCCGTCCATGCTGCACCGTTCATGCACCCGCGCACGGCTTACGCCACCTGCGCGGCGCCCGTCCCGTCCGCAGCCAGGCGGCGCATGGCGCCTGTTTATCCCACGGTCAGATTGTCGATAACCGCATGGACACCCGGCGCCGACCACGCCGCACCTCGCACGGCGGAGCGCTCCGCCATCGAATCGACCGAGCCCGTCAGCGTGACGGTTCCGTCATCCACCTTCACGGCAATGTGCTTCGCCTCGCGTTCGGCGTGACGTTGCAGCGCCTTGCCGATCTGTTCGCCGATATCGAGCGCGGCCACGTTGCCGCCGATCCGCACGAGGTTCGACACCCCTGTCACGCCGCGCATGTGCGACACGGTACGCATCGCGACATGGCTCTGATACGCCCAGTCGACCTCGCCGCTCAACGTCACCCAACCTTTCTCGACCTGCACCTTGACCGACTCTTCGCTCAAACCGACCGTCCAGCGCAAGATGGAACGAACGGCGTTGGCGATTTCTTCGTCGGTGCGCACGTCGGAATGCGGCAGGCGAACGTTCAGTTCCACTACGACAGCCTTCACGCCGGCCACGCGTTGCGCAGCCTTTTCCGCCGCGAGCTTCTCCGCATAGCTCACTGGATGCCCGGACAACGTCACGACCCGGTCATGCACTTCAACGCCGATGTCCGTGACGGTCACCGCAGGATCCCAAGCCAGTTCGTCTTCGACCTGCTGCTTCAATTCCATGTCCGACTTCATTGCGTGCTCCTTGTTGGCATACGGCTAAAAGCCCGCGCGGCCCACGAAACCGCAGTGCTCCGCGCGGCCCCGGATCAATTGATCTGCAGGCGCTTGTGTTCGGAAGCCGCCTTCTTCGGCAGCGTGAGCGAGAGCACGCCGTCCTTGTACTCCGCTGCCGCCGCGCTCTCGTCGACTTCGCTCGCCAATGAAAAGGCGCGGCTGACAGCGCCTGCATAGCGTTCCCGGCGAATCACCCGTTCGCCCTCTTTCATTTCCTGATTCCGTTCGACTTTCGCGCTGATCGAAACAAGGTTGCCGTCGATTTTTACGTCGATGTCCTTTTTCTCGACGCCCGGCAGTTCGGCCTTCACGGTGTACGCGTTATCGCTTTCCGTCACGTCGACCTTGATATCGGCAAGCGGCGCTTCGCCGCCCGCGCCGCGCAGCGGCCGGAACAAACCTTGAAAGAGTTCGGACATGGGTTCGAGGGGAAACGGATCAAATCGGGTCAAGTTGCTCATCGTACTGCTCCTGATTTAGTCAATGACATCATGGATACGCATTCGCGTCGCACGCCTCATACCGCCTCTTTGACGCTCGATCTTCAGGACGGGAGCGGTGCACTCCAGCGCGCTTCGACGCACGGCGTTCACCGTCGCCACGAGCAGGCTGTACCGGTAACTCTATGCTCGCCTTCGACTCGTGAATTGACGTGCGTCAAGCGGCCCACATCGCAGTCCGAGACCTCGAAAAGCATGACGTCGGTCAACCCCGCACAATGGGCCGCATCTATTCTGAAGGAACCATGATCGTGCGACGGAGAGTTCCATGCCTGCTGACTTTTCACCGGCACATCAGCGTCCGGTTCACCTACGGCAGCGCGAGCGGCTCGCGCAACGAGGCTGGCGTGCGCTCGACCGCGCCATGCAGAGGTCGTCTACCTACGGCCATCCGGCGGGACGCATTCGCCGTATCGAGACACATATTTCGGTCGTGTACCTGGCCGGGCGTTACGCGTACAAAGTGAAGAAGCGCGTCGATCCTGGCTTCGTGGACTTCACGCAGGCGCAAGCGCGCGAGCGCTCGTGCGCCGACGAGTTCAGACTGAACCGGCGGCTCGCACGTGAACTCTATTGCGGCGTCGTATCGATTACGCGCCGCGGACGCGCGTATCGCATCGCAGGGACAGGCGACACCGCCGAGCACGCTGTGCGGATGGGGCGCTTCGACGAACACGACGTGTTCAAGGCGTTGCAGGCGCGCGGCGAGCTCGGCTTTGCCGAAATAGACGCCTTGGCCGTGCAACTCGCCACGTTCCACCGGCAGTCACCACGCACGCCGACTCGCGAGGTCTTCGGGTCGGCGCCGTTTGTTCAGCAGCAGATGCGCACCGTGCTGGAGGCGCTCGAAAGTGAGACCGGGGCGCGCTTGCCTGCGCGCCTCTCCGCCTGGTGCGAGAGCGAAGGCAAACGTCTTGCCGGGCACTTCGCCGCGCGCCGTAGAGGCGGCTTTGTGCGCGAGTGTCATGGAGACCTGCACCTCGACAACATCGTGCGCCGCGGCAAGCGCGTGCTCATGTTCGATTGCATCGAGTTTGACGACGCCTTGCGCTGGATCGACGTCGCCAGCGACCTGAGCTTTCCCTTGATGGATCTGCAGGCATACGGACGGCAGGATCTGGCAGCGCGGCTGTTGAACGGCTGGCTGCAACGTACCGGCGATTTCGCGGCGTTGCCTGCGCTGCGTTACTACATGGTCTATCGCGCGCTGGTACGTGCCCTCGTCGCCTTGTTGAAAACACGAAATCAACCGCACGATGAGCACTTCGCGCGAGCCGCTGCCTACCTGAATCTGGCAGAGCGCCTGAGCGCGCCACAGCGGCACTACTTGCTGCTATGCCACGGCTATTGCGGATCGGGCAAATCGGTGGCGAGCGAAGCGTTAGTGAGCCTGCTCGGCGCCGTGCGACTGTCGAGCGACATCGAGCGCAAACGCGGTCGTCCGTTCACTCCCGTCGATCCCCGGCCTCTGCCAGCGGACGCGTACACACCGCACTCGATCGATCGGCACTACGACCTGCTGCAACGGCTGGCGCAACAAGTGCTGCTGGCGGGCTACCCCGCGCTGGTCGACGCGACGTTTCTCAAGCATGCGCATCGTGCCCGCTTCGTTGCGCTCGCGCGCTCGCTCGGCGTGCCCGTTTTCCTGCTCGATTTTCATGCGCGAGCGCGTCAACTCGAACAGCGTGTGCAGGCGCGTGCCGCCGCTTCGCACACGGCGTCGGATGCCGGCCCGCTCGTGCTGATTCGCCAGATGGCCAACGAGGAACCGCTTTCCGCCGAAGAAATGCAGCGAACGGTGAGCTTCGATACGGAGGTCCCGCTCGCTGATTTCGGCCGTCTGGATTACTGGCGAAAACTGCTGCGGCGGCTGTGCGAACCCGAAGCGGCCGCGTCGACGGAAGCGGCGCATGGCTAGCCCGGACGCACACGCCCGCCAAAACGGTAATCCTTCAACGTTTCAGCGCATGTACATGTCGCCGTTGATGGACGCAACGCCTTCAGCCGACAGGATGCCCTCGCTCCTGCGGCTGGCCCACCGGCGGTCGGCGCCGGGGCCGAACTCGCCGATTAGCGTTCATGGAGGACATCGCCGCCGAGTGCTCGCCCGCGAGGCATGCCCGCCGCGCTTTCCACGCGCTGTAGCCACTCCTGCCAAGGCTGCATGACGGGATTCATCGCGGCCTGCGTGGGCCATTGGTCAGTCGAAACCGCCTGCCAGGTCGCAAACGCTTCACGCATGCCTTCGAAGGATCCGGTTTGCAGCCGCACCGCCGCGCCGAGGCCTTGCTGCCAGAGATTGGTGGTGGTCGCCATGTAGTCGCGCAACACCGTTTGCCACGATACGGCGAGCGCGCTCCAGTCCTTTGCCGCCGAAGCGGCATTGCCAATTGCGCGTGCCGCCTCCAGATCACGCCGTATACGCTGCATCTCGAACTCGCATGCCTGCTGCCTGGCCTGGTGGCCGAAGCTCAGCGCCTGCAGCGCGAACGAGAGATTGGCGCGGAACAGCTCGAAGGGCGTGACGGATTTGCCGGTCATAATGGACCTCCTGACGTGATGAAGCGATCCGCCTGCGCGCTGTGGGACGCAGCGACGAGCACGCGCACGGCAGTAGTCAGTCCAATGTAGGCGTGCCCCCTGGAAGCCGGTTGACATGCATCAATCATCGAATGGCTTGCTGCGCGCGTGAATGGCACGCGCAGTTGCGCTGGCTATCGTCGGCGGAAAGGAATTATTCGGCGTAACCTCGGTGGATCTCGCTATCATTGCAGTGGACCGGTCGTTCGCCATTGACCAACTTTTCGGAGATGCCGGTGGTGTTCAACTGGAAAGATGCAAACCGTAAATCCGCCTCAGCCAACGACTCCGACGTACCGGTGGAGGACCGCTATCATTTGCTGATCGACGCGGTGCAGGATTACGCGATCTTCATGCTCGATCAGGACGGCCGCGTGGCGAGCTGGAACGGCGGCGCGCACAAGATCAAGGGCTATGCGCCCGGCGAAATCATCGGCCGCCATTTTTCGGTCTTCTATACACCCGAAGACGTCGCCGCCGCGAAGCCGGAACGCGAACTGGCGCTCGCTATCGCGCAGGGCCGGGTGGCGGATCAGGGCTGGCGCGTTCGGCGCGACGGCTCGCGGTTCTGGGCGGACGTGACGATCACGGCAGTTTATGATGCGGCCGGTGCATTGCTCGGTTTCGCCAAGGTTACGCGCGACATGACCGAACGCATGCGCCTCGCCGAACTCGAGCATGCGAGCGAACTGGCCGCGCAGATTCAGCGCACGCGCGAAGACGAGCAAAGACGAATTGCCCGCGAACTGCATGACGACCTCGGCCAGCAGCTCACGGCGCTCAAGATGGGCGTCGTCGCGCTGGAACGGCGCATGGGCGAGAACGCGAGTGATCCGGAAGGACTCACCGCCGCGAGCGAACTGCAACGTCAGATCGACGGTATGGTGGCGTCTCTACGGCGTATCGCCTCCGACTTGCGCCCGCCATTGCTGGACGACCTCGGCCTCGTCGCGGCGCTGGAATGGCTGACCGACGATTTCACGCAACGCTTCAACGTGGTTGCCACGCTTCACAACACCGTCGACGATACGGGCTTCACGCCTTTCGCGTCTTCCGCGCTCTTTCGCATCGTGCAGGAAGCGCTGACGAATGTGGCCCGGCATGCGCAGGCTAGCCGGGTGGTGGTCGAAATATCGAGCGATCCAAACACCTGCTCGCTTCATATCGAAGACAACGGCTGCGGGGCGGTGCTCGAAGACACCGGCAGGCGCGGCTCGTTCGGTCTGCTCGGCATGGGCGAACGGGTACGTCAACTGCATGGCCGCCTGGCGATCGACACCGCGCCAGGCCACGGCTTCCGAATCACCGCGAAGATTCCGCTGAGTGCGATTCGCCCGGATGAGACGCAGCCGGGCTGACAGGCTCGCATGCAACCGCAGCAACGCGTGTTTCGCCGCCTGCGGACTGCACATCCTTTCTCAACTCGGCAATCTCGTCGCGCAACGCCTTGATGTCGCGATGCATTTCGCGCCGCAGAATCCGCTCTTCCTGTTCGACGAAAATCGCGGCAATGCTGGCGAAAACCAGCGACAACAGACCATAGCCGAGCAACACCACGAAGGCCGCGAGAACACGTGACGCAGGCGTGGTCGGCGCCATGTCCCCATAGCCGACTGTCGCACTGCTTTCGAATGCGAGCCAGACGCCTTCAGCGTAGGTATGCACGCCCGGTTCGAGCCAGTAAAACCCCGCGCCCGCGGACGCGAGCAGCAACACGGCTGTCACCAGCAGCAATCCCAGGCGCCCAGGCGAGAAAAACCCTCGTAACGACAACACGATCCGCGCCGCCACCAGCCCCACGAAAACAATGCGCAACACCCATTCGGCAGACGACCACGTCGACACGCCCCACGCCACGCTGATCGCCGAGCTGGCCGCGATCAGGACATCGTAACCGTTGCGCATGAGGAAACGCTTGGGCTTGCGGCTCAAACAGGCCATTCGCGCCAGCACCACCACGTATCCGGCGGACATGCAGGCGTAGAGCGCACGGCCGGCCAGATGAAACGGGGAGGCGGCGGCCAGTTCGAAATAGAACGCGGGAATGGCAAGCAGGCTCAAAGCGAACAACGCCCACTGCATCCAGCGCCATGCCCGCACAGCTCGCGCGTCGTCGTGAGGGTCGACGCCGGCGAGACCGGCAATGCGCCAACTCTCCTTCATATCGCCACCGTTGTCATGACGCCGCGCCGACGAACGCGCGGAAATCCGTTTCGACCGAGCGGATCTGTTTCGCACACGTTCCGTACAACCATCCGGGATTGCCGTCCGCGCGGTACATACCCCGGCACATGCCTTTGACCTCGATGGTCGACACGCCGCTGGCGTTGCTTGTCCGCGTTGCCCACACATAGACGGCGCCGAACATGTGCGGCTCTGCCGTTTCGATCGCCGTGTCGTCCGCGCGCCGGATTGGCGTCACTGAGCGTTGTGCCACGTACAGTCTCGTGCGGCTCCATAGCCGTTCGCATTCGGCAGAAGAAGAACAGTCCACGTGCGCCTGTTCGCGCGCCGTTTCCAGCGCGATCTCGGTGTCGCGGTGCGCGGCGACGCTCGCTTCGGTGCTGCAGCCAGCAAGGATGATTATCGGCAGCGCAAAAGCTGCCAGCCGCCCGTATTTCATATCAGCCTGCCCATTGTTACGTTCAACCGCGCAATGCGCCGTTGCACACCACTGGCCTGTTTTTTGGAAAGTTACCCATTTACAAAAGTATGGGCAGGACGCCCCAAGGCATTTGACCTGGATCATCGTCCAGCGTGGGAGCAGCATCGCGCTACGCCGCGTTTTCCCTAACATCCATCGTGCCCGGCCGTGTAGGGAAAGGCTGACATTGACGCAGGAACACCTACCCTAGTCTCAGCGACACCTGATTTATCCCGCCTGCTCGATGACCAATACTGAATTCATCCGAAGCACCAATCGATACGTTCACGCGGCAGGAAACGCAGTCTTGTCATACCTGCCCTGTCATCAGGAGACCATCATGCCGACCACCGCTTTGCACGCCCACACGATGTCGCCTGACGGCACGCTGCGCGAAGCACTCGACGCCACCGACGATATCAACCGGATTCTCACGCTGGCCCGCGAGGCGGGCATGCTGGTCACGCTCGACGGCCAGATCGGCGGCGAAAAATACCAGAGCATTGCCGGCTCGCTCAACGCCTTCCGGCGCTTCGCTCGAGCGCTTTGCAACGGCTCCACGCAAACCGCGGCGCGTTGAACGCGCGTTGAACATCCCTCACGGCCATGTGCGGCCATTTCTGACAGAAGGTGCGACATGAAGCTGACCTTTCTTGGTGCGGCGGAAACCGTCACCGGCTCGAAGTATCTACTGGAAGGCGCTGGCCTGCGGATTCTGATCGACTGCGGCCTGTTTCAGGGCACGAAGAATCAGCGTCTGCGCAACTGGAATCCCTTGCCAATCGACGTCGCAAAACTGGACGCCGTTATCCTGACCCACGCGCATCTGGATCACAGCGGCTACCTGCCGGTGCTCAGGCGCATGGGCTATCGCGGGCCGGTCTATTGCACTCGCGGCACCCGTGACCTGTGCCAGGTGATGCTGCGCGACAGCGCCAGACTGCAGGAAGAAGAAGCCGCTTACGCCAACCGCCACGGTTTGTCGAAACATCATCCGGCGCTGCCGCTGTATACGCTGGAAGATGCCGAGAATGCGCTTGAGCTGCTCAAGCCGCGCGAGTTCGACGTGCCGAAACAATTGAACGACCATGCGTGTTTCCGCCTGCTGCCGGCTGGCCACATTCTCGGCGCCGCGAGCGTCGTGCTGTGCGTCGAGGGCAAGGTCATCGCCTTCTCCGGCGACCTCGGCCGCCCAGACGACCCGATCATGCGCGCGCCTATGCCGCTCGCCCGTGCCGACTACCTGGTCGTCGAATCCACTTACGGCGACCGCCTGCACGACAGGACCGATCCCGCCACCGAACTGGCGGAAGTCTTCGCGAGCACTTTCCGGCGCGGAGGTGTCGTCGTGATTCCCTGTTTCGCGGTGGGGCGCGCGCAATCGATCCTTCACTACATCGTGCAACTGAAAGCCACCGGCCGCATGGCGAACGTGCCGGTTTTTCTCGACAGTCCAATGGCGACGAGCGTCACGCAGCTGTACCGGCATCACGTCGGCGAACACCGGCTGAGTTCGACAGAAGCCAACGCAATCAGCAACGCCGCGCACATGGTGCACACCGTCGAGGAATCCAAAGCAATTCTGGGTCTGAATGGTCCACGAGTCATCATCGCGGGCAGCGGCATGGCGACGGGCGGCCGGGTCGTGCATCATCTGAAAGCCTTCGCCCCCGATCCTCGCAACACGATCGCGCTGGTCGGCTACCAGGCGGCCGGCACGCGCGGCGCGGCGCTTGCCGCCGGCGCGCCGACGATCAAGATTCACGGTGACTACGTGCGTGTGCGCGCTTCGGTGGTGAGCCTGTCGTCGTTGTCGGCCCATGCCGATTACGCCGAGACACTGTCATGGCTCCGCTCGATTCCGCAGCCGCCGCAGCGGACCTTCGTCACGCACGGCGAACCCGCCGCCGCCGATGCGATGCGCCGTCACATCGAGGAAACCTTTCACTGGCGCTGCGAGGTGCCGCTCTACCTCGAGAGCGTCGAATTGCCCGGATCGGCGGGAACGGTGGGCGTCGATCCGTGTGCCGCCATCGCGAATGCAGCGCCGGACCACAGCGTGCCGACGTCGACTGGCGCAAGCGACCGGTCCACCGAATAGAAGCCGTCGCTCTCCGTTCAATTCGGACTGATCCAGATCAATCCGCGCGCGGCGCGCACCTGACACAGTGGCAGAATGGAATCGTGCAGGAGACCATGACATGAGCGCACTGCCGCAGACGGGCGCCTGGGCCGTCGACGAACATCAGCTTGACCCCACCGCCAGCGTCGAAGCGAAACTGCGATTTGCGCTGCGCTATGCGGTGCTGGCGCCGTCCAACCACAACACGCAACCGTGGCACTTCATTCTGGATGGCGACAGCGTGACCGTGTGCGCGGATCGTTTGCGCGCACTGCCCGTGGTCGATCCCTTCGATCGCGAACTGATCATGAGTTGCGGCGCGGCGCTGTTCAATCTGCGCGTGGCGCTGAGTTACTTCGGGCTCGCCTACGCCATCACGCTGTTTCCATCGCGCGCCGATCCCGACGTGCTGGCGCATTTGCGAATCGTTCACGACGGTCATTGCGACGCCAGTCTGGCGCCGCTCTTCCAGGCGATTGCCCGCCGCGTCACGACCCGCGAAATTTTTGCGGATGAGCCGCTGCCCTCGCTGATCCAGCAACAACTCGCGGATGCCGCCGAGGCGGAAGGCGCGGATGTGGTCTGCATCTCCAGCGCGCCGCTGCGCGAGAGTCTTGCCGAGCTGGTCGCCGAGGCCGATCGGGTCCAGTTCAAGGACCCGCGTTTTCGCCGCGAACTGGCTAGCTGGATTCATCCGCGGCGCCGTGAAGACGGCATGCCCGCGCTGTCCGCCGGGATGACCGTGCTGCTCGATCTGGCCGCGCCGTTGCTCACGTCGGTAATCCGGACCTTCGACCTCGGCGGCGGACTCGCCGCGGCCCATCATGCGCTGGCCGCGGGGTCTCCGTTGCTCATCTGCATATCGACATCGACGGACGACGCCTCCGCGTGGCTGGCAGCCGGCCAGGCACTCGAGCGACTGCTGCTGGTCGCCGCGAATGCCGGGATCACGGCCTCGTATCTGAACCAGCCGATCGAACTGACCCTTCTGCGTGAGCGGCTGGGCGCCACGCTGGCCATGGACGCCGTTCCGCAACTGCTGCTGCGCGTCGGCCGCGGCAAGCCGGCGCCTCATTCGCCGCGCCGTCCGCTTGCCGAAGTCGTGTCCTGAGGACCGACGCCTGCCCAACGCCTGTTCGATGAGGCTGCGATGAAACATTTCTTCAGACTCGGCACCGCCACGCGCGATCCCGCTCGCGCGCGCCCGGTCGTTGGCCACCCGGTCTCGCATATCACGCTGCCACCGCCCGTGCGCAGCGGCGGCCGACCGATCATGGACGCCTTCTCGGAGCGGCGCACCACGCGCCGCTTCGCGACGACCGAACTCGACGAAGCAACGCTTGGCCAGTTGCTCTGGGCCGCCAACGGCGTCAACCGCAGCGGGGCCGATGACAGTGGTGGACGCACGGCGCCATCGGTCCTCGCCCTTCACGAAATCGACATCTATGCGGCGCTGGCCGGCGGCATGTACCGCTACGACCCGTTGGAACACTGCCTCGAACTGGTGAGCGCTGCCGATTTGCGCGCACTGACGGGCTACCAGGACTTCGTCGGCGAAGCGCCACTCGAACTGGTCTACGTGGCTGACCTCGCACGCATGCACGACATCGCCCCGTCGCAACGTGAGCCGTTCGCGTATGCAAGCGCCGGCACGATCGTGCAGAACGTCTACCTGTTTTGCGCCGCCGCGGGGCTCGCGGTTGCCGCGCGAAGCTGGCTCAACCGCAGCGCATTGGGCGCCGAAATGCGTCTCTCGCGTGAGAGCTTGCCCGTGCTGGCACAAACCGTCGGCCACTTCGATCTTAGCGATCCGGCTTCCTGAACGATCCTGCTTAGATGCGGCGCCTGTGCGCGGCATCCGCTGCCCCGCGTTTGCGCATTTGACGCCCGCGGCTCGTGTCGCGCGCGGAAAATCCCACGACGACCTTGGCGGCGCGGCGCGTTCCAGTTGATGTGCATCAATGGCGCCAGCCGCCGCGCCTTCATAGTGGCTCCATACGCACGCTGATCTGACGCCGGCCCGTCCACGCTGCAATGCGAGTTCGGATGCCGACGCCGCATGGCCGACAAGAGCCATCCCGCATCGGTAAAGCACTAACGTGCTTTATCCCTTCATGACTCATGTGAGGAGACTATGTCTACCATCGATACCGCCCCGTCCGACTCCACCGCATTGCAAATACCCCTTACCCGGGATGCCAGCATCGACGGCATGGAAGCCTATCGCGCCCTCGTTGCCGAAGCGAGCCAGGATCACGAAGCTTTCTGGGCGCGTCTTGCCCGGGAACACCTGGACTGGCGCCGCCCATTCACGAAAGTGCTGAACGATACCGACGCGCCGTTCTATCGCTGGTTCGAAGACGGCGAACTGAACGCTTCGTACAACTGCCTCGATCGCAATCTGATCAACGGACTGGCGGAGAAGACCGCGATCGTGTTCGAATCGGACGACGGCAAGATCACTCATGTCACCTATCAGGCCCTGTATCACCGCGTATGCCGTCTCGCCAATGCGCTGCGAGCGCGTGGCGTGAAAAAAGGCGACCGCGTGGCGATCTATATGCCGATGTCGGTGGAAGGCGTGGTCGCGATGCTCGCCTGCGCGCGCATCGGCGCACCGCACTCGGTGGTGTTTGGCGGCTTCTCCGCCAAGTCGCTGCATGAACGCATCGTCGATATCGGCGCGTGCGCCATCATTACCGCCGACGAGCAGGTTCGCGCCGGCAAGACGCTGCCCCTCAAAACGATCGTCGACGAAGCGCTCGCGATGGGCGGCACCGCCGGCATCAAGACGGTGGCGATCTATCGGCGCACGGGCGGCCAGATTCCGTGGATTGCCGAGCGCGACAAATGGCTTCACGAACTCGAAGCGGCCCAGCCGGACACCTGCGAGCCCGAGTGGGTCGGCGCGGAACATCCGCTGTTCGTGCTCTATACCTCCGGTTCGACGGGCACGCCCAAGGGCGTCCAGCACAGCACCGGCGGTTATCTGCTGTGGGCTGCCGTGACGATGAAGTGGACCTTCGACATCAAGCCGGCGGATGTGTTCTGGTGTACGGCTGACATCGGCTGGATCACCGGTCACACCTATATCTGCTATGGCCCGACCGCGGTCGGCGCAACGCAGGTGATCTTCGAAGGCGTGCCCACCTACCCGAACGCGGGACGGTTCTGGGAGATGATCCAGCGCCACAAGGTCAGCATCTTCTATACGGCGCCGACGGCTATCCGCTCACTCATCAAGTCCGCCGAGGCGAATCATGCGGTGCATCCGGACAGCTTCGACCTGAGCAGTCTGCGTCTGCTCGGCACGGTCGGCGAGCCGATCAACCCGAGCGCCTGGACGTGGTACGCGCGGCACGTGGGCGGTGGTCGTTGTCCTGTGCTCGACACCTTCTGGCAGACGGAAACGGGCGGACACATGATCTCCCCGCTGCCGGGCGTGACGCCGCTGGTGCCGGGTTCATGCACCTTGCCGATGCCCGGTATCGACGCGGCAATCGTCGATGAAACCGGCCAGGACGTGCCAAATGGAAACGGCGGCGTGCTCGTCATCCGCAAACCGTGGCCTTCCATGATCCGGACCATCTGGGGCAATCCGGAGCGCTTTCGCAACGGCTATTTTCCCGACGAACTCGGCGGCAAGCTCTATCTCGCGGGCGATGGCGCAATCCGCGACCGCGAGACCGGCTACTTCACCATCACTGGCCGTATCGACGACGTGCTGAACGTGTCCGGGCACCGGCTCGGGACGATGGAAATCGAGTCGGCGCTGGCCGCGCATCCGTTGGTGGCCGAAGCCGCGGTGGTCGGGCGTCCCGATGAAACAGCCGGCGAGGCGATCGTCGCGTTCGTGGTGCTGAAGGCGGAGCGCCCATCCGGAGCCGACGCGAAGCGCGTGGCCGACGAATTGCGCGCGTGGATTGGCAAGGAAATCGGCCCGATCGCCAAGCCCAAGGACATCCGCTTCGGCGACGCAATGCCGAAAACGCGCTCCGGCAAGGTGGTACGCCGGCTGCTGCGTTCGGTGGCCAAAGGAGAGGTCATCGCGCAAGACACCTCGACGGTGGAAAACCCCGCGGTGATTTCGCAGTTCGCCGACGCCACCTGACCTGCCGCCTGACCGATGAGCGACTAGCCCTCGCTCATCGCTTCCGTCGCAATCCCCGCAGCAATCCCATGCCGCGCGTGCACCGTGAGTGCACGCGCGCAACCCTCATTTTCAGCGTTCCTGTAAGGGACCCGTGGTTCAGGAAAAGCTGCGCAACGCGTAACCCGGGCCTTCTGCGCACGGTGCCTGCTGCCACAGCGTTGCGGTTGCGCCACCCTGAACTGAGCGGCGCTGGGGCGCAGATCGAATCGACTTCCTCGCCAGCATCCTGGCTCCCGGCTGTGCCGACCCGACACCGCCGCTACGACATTTCGATGATGACCTTCAACGCATGGGAATCCGCCGCGGAGCCGAAAGTCTCGTAGGCGTTCAACACGTCTTCGAGATGGAAGCGGTGGGTGATCAGCCTGGCAGGATCGAGCTTGCCGGAACCTACTGTTTTCAGCAACATCGGCGTACTGACGGTATCGACAAGGCGTGTGGTGATGGAGATGTTGCGGTCCCAGAGCGTTTCCAGATGCAGATCCGCCTTGACCCCATGCACGCCGATATTGGCGATCACGCCGCCAGGGGCGACCAGCGCCTCGCACAACTCGAAAGTTTCAGGCACGCCCACCGCCTCGATCGCGCAATCCACGCCGACATGGCCGGTCAGTTTCATCACCTCGGCTATGGGTTCGGCCACTCCGCTGTCGATGCACGCTGTCGCCCCGAAACGGCTCGCCACCTCCAGGCGGCTTGCATCGCGATCGATCATGATGATCTGGGCCGGCGAATAGAACTGCGCGGTCAGCAGCGACGCCAGTCCGATCGGGCCCGCGCCGACAATTGCGACAGTGCTGCCAGGCTGGACCTTGCCATTGAGGACGCCGCATTCGAAACCGGTCGGCAGGATGTCGGAGAGCATCACGAGCGCTTCTTCGTCGGCACCGGCGGGAATCGGATAAAGACTCGTCTCCGCATGCGGAATGCGCACGTACTCTGCCTGTGTGCCGTCGATGCGGTTGCCGAGAATCCAGCCCCCGGTCGTGCAATGCGAATACATACCGCGCCGGCAATACTCGCACTTGCCGCACGAGGAGATGCACGAGATCAGCACGTGATCGCCCTCTTTCAACGAACTCACCGCGGCGCCGACCTGCTGTACGATGCCCACCCCTTCGTGACCGAGAATGCGGCCGGGTTGGCACGTCGGAACGTCGCCCTTCAGGATGTGGAGATCGGTGCCGCAGATCGTCGTGCGCGTCACCTTGACAATGGCGTCGGTGGCGCAGGCGAGTTGCGGCACGGGCCGCTCGTCGAGCGATTTCTTTCCAGGGCCGTGATACACCAATGCTTTCATGATTTTCCTCGTTGATCAGTCAGGGCCGCCGCGAGATGAGCATCACGCCGGTGTGTCATGCTCCGTGTCCGCCTCTTCGCGAACCAGCAGCACCGGGCACGTCGCAAAGCGCGCGAACCGCTCGGCCACGCTCCCGAGCACCATGCGCCGCAAACCACGGCGCCCGTGCGTGCCCATCACGACCAGGTCCGCGCCACGGCGTTCCGCACAGCGCAGCAACGCGCTGGCAATGTCTTCGGCGATGCCTTGCGTCTCGACGATTTCCGTATCGCCCGCGACATCGAGTTCGCGCATCTGGTCGAGCGCGCTGGTCAGGAAGCTTTGCCCCACCTGCCGCGCCGCGTCTGTCAGCAGATGCGGATCGCAGGCGCCCGCGTACGTGAAAGCCGCAGACTGATCCAGCACGAAAACCGCCGTCAATTTGCCGCGCGCGAGCCTGGCGAGCTGGATCGCTTCGGACAGCGCCCGCTTTGAGGCTTCACTGCCGTCGAGCGCCACTACGATGTTGGTGTACATGACTCACTCCTGAAGAAGACGCTGAAACATCCGTTGCCAATCAGTGGCGCGCGGCACCCTGTTCGAGAAGCCGTTCGGCCGCATCGAAGGCCTCCCGTATCGCGCCATCGGGATCGTGACCCTGGCGATGCTCGAGCGGCACCAGTTCACCCGTGCGCAGCACCAGATCGAGACGTGCGTCGAACAGGGTGTGGTTCGGCGCCGCGCCTGGCGCCGTCCCTGGCTCGGCGCCTCGCGCGCCGGGCATGTCGTAGAGCGACCGCTCGTGAATGGCCTCGATCGCCAGATGGCAACCGGAGATGAATCTGCCGAACCGCTCGAGCCGCACCAGTTGCGCCGCTGCCTCGGATTCGATTTGCGCGGATCCCGCAAATCCGAAGTAGACGATCTGCATATCAATTCCCATACTGCCTCCGCGCGTGCTGTCCCGCCGGTCGACCGTTGCTGCAGCGAAGCCACATAGGCAACGAGCCGATTAAGAGATCATCGGCACTATTGGCGTCTTGCGATTGACCTGCATCAACGGCGGGGCAGTGCCACGCAGCGTGCGTGAGCGCGTGTTCGAACGCGGCCGCGTTGGCGAGATGCTGCGACCCGGAGACGGGCGGCGTGTGCTATTTTCTGGAGCCCAACGCGGTACAACCGGTGTATGAACTTTCCCATGCATGACGCCAAAACAGAGACGTCCTTCGACCTGTCGTCACACAGCTCGCCGTGGACGCTGTTCTGCATTTTCCTGAGGCTCGGCCTGACTTCGTTCGGCGGGCCGGCGGCTCATCTTGGCTATTTCCGCGATGAATTCGTCAGCCGCCGCCGCTGGCTCGATGAACACACGTTCAGCGACGTGGTCGCGCTGTGCCAGTTTTTGCCGGGCCCGGGCAGCAGCCAGGTCGGCATCGCAATCGGCCGTCTGCGCGGCGGCATTGCCGGCGCGCTCGCGGCCTGGCTCGGCTTCACGCTGCCGTCGGTGCTCCTGCTCGTGGTCTTCGCATACGGCTTCACGCTGCTGTCGGATGCGACCTCGCTTCATCTGCTGCGAGGGCTGAAAATCGCGGCGGTCGCGGTGCTCGTCCAGGCTGTCTGGTCGATGGGACGCATGCTCTGTCCCGACCGCCTACGCGCGACAATCGCGGCGGCTTCCGCGATCACGGTGATCCTGCTCGGCGCGGGCTTCGGGCAGATCGCGTCGATCGTTGCCGCGGGGGTGGCCGGCGCGGCGCTGCTGACTTCTTCGACCGAGGTGCCGAGCGCGCCACCCGGCATGCCCGGGTCCAGAACCGGCGCGCTCGCCTGCCTCGCGGCCTTCGCACTGCTACTGTTCGGCCTGCCTGCGGCAGCGGCCTATCTGCACAGTTATCCGCTCGATCTGTTCGCGGCGTTCTACCGGGTGGGATCGCTGGTATTCGGCGGCGGCCATGTGGTGTTGCCACTGCTGGAAGCGGTCGTCGTGCCGCGCGGCTGGGTTCCCGCGAACACCTTCATGGCAGGCTACGGCGCGGCGCAAGCGGTTCCCGGCCCGCTCTTTTCGTTTGCCGCGTTTCTCGGCGCCACCAGCAGCGGTCATCCGGCAGGCCTCGCGGGCGCACTGATCGCTACGGTGGCGATCTTCCTGCCTTCGTTCCTGCTGGTCGGCGCGGCCTTGCCGCTTTGGGGCAGGTTGCGCGCGTTCGCGTCGATGCGCCGCGCCATGGCCGGCATCAACGCCGCCGTAGTCGGCATCCTGCTCGCCGCGCTGTACGACCCCGTGTGGACCAGCGCCGTGCACACCGGCCGCGACTTCGCGCTGGTCGTCGCCGCGCTCGTGCTGCTCGGGTGGTGGCGAGTGCCGTCGTGGGCGGTCGTGCTGATAACGGTCGTGCTCGCGTGGTGGTTCGTGTAAGGAGGCCGATAGCGGGCCGCTAGCGCTCGCTTGCCGAACAGGCGCGCGGATCACTCGCGCCGCCCTGCCCGGCCCCGTCGCACCGCGTTGATCCAACTCAACGAGATTCCCCCGCCGCGCGAGTATGGTTTAGCAATACGTCCACGGCCATCATCCCTCGGGGGATCATCACATGAAAAATTCCGATTACCTGGCCACGCAAGCGGCCACGGATCCGGCCCGCGACAAAGCAAACGCAGCGGGCCATTTCTATCTCGTCGGCGGCGGCATCGCGTCACTCGCGGCCGCCGCCTTTCTGATTCGCGACGCCGATATGCCCGGCGCCCGCATCACGATCCTCGAGGCGCTCGACAAGCCAGGCGGCAGCCTCGACGGCGCCGGCTCGCCACAGGAAGGCTATGTCGTGCGCGGCGGCAGGATGCTCGAGAGCAAGTATCTATGCACCTACGATCTGTTCGACTCGATTCCCACGCTAGACGGTCACAGTAGCGTCACGAAGGAAATCTTCGACTGGAACGAAACGATCCGCACCTCGTCGAAAGCACGCTTCGTGCGCGACGGCCAGCGCGAGGACGCGCCCTCTTACGGTCTCGCCGAAACGCATCTGCTGACGCTCGGGCGCCTCTCGATCGAACCGGAAGCCATGCTCGGCGACAGCCGGATTTCCGATCACTTCGAGCCGGACTTTTTCGAAACCAACTTCTGGTACATGTGGTGCACGACGTTCGCCTTCCAGCCCTGGCACAGCGCCGCCGAATTCCGGCGCTATCTGCTGCGTTTCGCGCATATGACGTCGGGCTTCAACCAGTTGCAAGGCATCATGCGCACGGTCTACAACCAGTACGATTCGATGGTGCGGCCGCTGCGCAAATGGCTCGACGAACGCGGAGTGAGATTTCGAACCAACACGCGCGTTGTCGATCTGCATTATGACGAAAGCGGCGAACTGAACCGGGTGGCAGGCATTGTCTGCGAACAGGACGACCGGCGTATCGAGATCCCCGTCGCCGCACAGGACAAGGTCATCGTCACGCTCGGTTCAATGACGGCAGGTTCGAGCCTCGGCGGCACGGACCGCGCCGCCGTGCTCAACCATGACGACAGCAGCGGCGCGTGGGCGCTGTGGAAAACCATCGCCGCGGGGCGTGCCGAATTCGGCCATCCATCGGTCTTCGCCGATCACATCGACGAATCGACCTGGCTTTCCTTTACCGCGACGCTGCACGACCGCACGCTGTTCCGCCTGATCCGCGATCTGAGCGGTAACGTGCCCGGCGAAGGCGGCCTGATTACCTTTCCGCACTCAAACTGGCTCGCCTCGATCGTGCTGCCTCATCAGCCGCATTTCATGGGTCAGCCCAAGGGCGTCGAGGTGTTCTGGGGTTATGGATTATTCGTTGACCGGCCGGGCAATTTCGTCAACAAGCCGATGGCCGAGTGCACGGGCCGCGAAATCATGACGGAGCTGCTCGGTCATCTGCACATTCAGGCGGAAGCGCCGCGCATTCTCGACGACGCCGTCTGCATTCCATGTCTGATGCCGTTCATTACCAGCCAGTTCCTGCGACGCAGGCGCGGCGATCGCCCGCAGGTGGTGCCCGAGGGCTGGACGAACCTCGCGTTCATTGGACAGTTTTGCGAGTTGCCGAACGACGTCGTGTTCACGGTCGAATACTCGGTACGTTCCGCGCAAACGGCTGTGTATACGCTGCTCGGCCTGAACCGATCCGCGCCGGCAGTGTACAAAGGCCAGCACGATCCGCGTGTGGTGTATGGCGCGGTTTCCGCTTTGCACGGCCACTGAAAACGGCAAAGCCTGTCGCGAAGCGTTCGATGAGCGTTCGATGACGGGCGCTTTCGCGCTTTCACCGCGAGTCGTAGGCGACTCGGCGGCTTCTTGCCCTTGCACCGGTCGCGGCGAAGGTGCCGCGCGCGGCAGCGCTGATGATCGTGCTGCCGACCTGAACGGCGCGTCGCTCAGCTAGTCCATGCGAGCGCGTCATAGTTGGCGAGATGGCGTTTCAGCACGCTCACGAACAGCACCAATGAAGCGGCCACCGCGCCGCGCTGCACTTCGGCTGCGCGCACCTTGCATTGCGCGACGGGCGCCTTGCCGGCCAGCGCGCGCATTTCGTCAAAGGCAGCCTGACTGCCGAGGCCGCCCAGGCTGC
Source organism: Paraburkholderia sp. RL17-380-BIE-A (assembly GCF_046028085.1). NCBI lineage: Bacteria > Pseudomonadati > Pseudomonadota > Betaproteobacteria > Burkholderiales > Burkholderiaceae > Paraburkholderia > Paraburkholderia sp. RL17-380-BIE-A. The sequence continues at coordinate 30,349 of NZ_JARESQ010000028.1, read as the reverse complement.
AAAAAAACGCGACATGTCTGAACTTCCACCGGTTTTCGAGCAGATATGCGCGAACCGGTGCGGAGACGGCGCCACCCCAAACGGGCGTGCCCACCACCACGAGATCGTATTGCCCGGTGTCCCGCCCGGCCGGGACGATCTCGGCGGGCCGCTTGAGCCACGAGTCGATCAGGCAGCGCATATAGCCCAAGCCGCCGCGCCGATCGGTGCAATCGCAGATCTCTTCGAGATCGGCAGACAGCATCTTTGCCAGCGTGAACGCGAGCGTGCGCGTGGTGCCGGTCCGCGAAAAGAAGACGACTAGAACACGGGCTTCAGACATGACTCGCTCCTTCTGGGGAAAACGCACGAGCGCGCATGACGCCATGCATGTCCGGAGCATAGGTGGGAGCAGGCGCGGCTTCATGACGCAAGTCAAAAAACGTTTTCACGCGGCGCGCTGGAAGCACCATTGATCTGCGTCAATGAGACCGGCGCCGCCGTTCTTAGACTCAAGCTCACTGATTCGCGCGTCAAGCCTGCGCGTCACCCCCTCTCGCGGAGCGACTGTCATGAGCTACAAAACCATCGTTGTTCATCTGGACACCAGCCAGCACGCCCATCCGCGGCTCGAGATCGCGCTGCGTCTGGCCAATCAGTTCGGCGCGCATCTGACCGGCGCATTCGCCGTGTTCTCGCCGGACCCGCGCTCGCTCTATGTGATGGCCGGAACCGCGGAGTATTACCGAACGCATCAGGAAATGCGCGCGGAGCGCAGCGCGGCGCTCGAACGGCTGTTCCACGCCGAACTCCGGCGCGCCGGCGTCTCGGGGGAATGGGTCGCCATCGACGAGCCCGCCAGTGTCGCGATCCCGCGCGTGGGCCGCTGCGCCGACCTTATCGTGGCCGGTCAGGACAATCCGGCGGATCCGGAGTCGTATGTCGGCGACTTCTTTCCGGAAAACCTCGTTCTGTCGAGCGGCCGTCCAGTATTGCTCGTGCCCTACGCCACCAATGAACGGTCGACGGGCGGCCGCGTATTAGTCGCGTGGGACGGCAGCCGCGAAGCCACGCGCGCCGTGCACGACGCACTGCCGTTCATGCAGTCGGCGAGCAGCACCACGATTCTCACGATCAATGGCGAGCACAACGGCGAAGGAGCCCGCATTCCCGGGGCGGATATCGCCGCCGTGATCGCGCGGCATGGCGTGCGGGTCGAGGTCGCCGACATCGAAACGGGACCGGGCGGACTGGTTGGCGAGGTGTTGCTCTCGCAGGTCGCCGACAGCGGCGCCGATCTGCTGGTGATGGGCGCTTATGGCCACGCCCGCTGGCGCGAACTGGTAATGGGCGGCGCTACGCGCACGATTCTGCGCTCGATGACCGTGCCGGTACTGATGTCGCACTGATCGCGGCACCCGCCCTTCTGATTCTGGAGAGTTCGCCATGTATAAACAGATTCTGGTTGCCGTCGACGGCAGCGAAACCTCGTCGCGCGCTCTGGCCGCCGCGATCGGACTGGCGCGCGACTCGGGCGCGCGGCTTCAGCCGCTCTACGTGGTGGACGTGCCGTTGATGTCCTACGACGTGCCCGGTTACGACCCGTCCTATGTGCGCGATGCCCTCGTCGCGGAAGGCAAGCACGTGCTCGCCGACGCCACCGCGCTGATGACCGCGGCAGGCGTGATCGGCCCCTCGCGCATGGTCGAAACCGACCTGACGGGCGACGACACCGCGCACCGCATTTTGCTCGCCGCGCAGGAATTCAACGCCGACGTCGTCGTGATGGGCACGCACGGCCGGCGCGGTGTGCAACGGCTGGTGCTCGGCAGCGTGGCTGAACATTTTCTGCGCATCGCCACCTGTCCGGTATTGCTGATATCCGCGCATTGCCCGGCGCCTGCCGCAAGCCCCGCAAAAACCGAGAGCGAGCCTGTCAAGGATCCGTCATGAACTGCAAAACCCTGCTGGTGCATCTCGACGACAGCGCTCACAGCGCCGCCCGGCTCGACTATGCGCTCGACCTGGCCGCTCGCCACGACGCCCATCTGATCGGCCTCTACCTGGTTTGCGACGAGCCCGAGGGACCGCTCTTTCTGCACGGAGAGGACATCTGGACCGCCAGCCGTCAGGTGCAACGGGACAAGAATCTCAAGAACGCGCACGCGGCTTTTCTTGCCGCGGCGGAGCGCGCCGGGCGCAGCGTCGAATGGCGCGCTCCGGGCGGAGCACCGACCGGCACGGCGATCCTGCATGCGCGCCACGCGGATCTGCTGATCCTCGGCCAGGACGATCCGGAAGACAGGAGCGCATTTATCGCGCGCGATTTCGTCGAGGACGTGATCATCGCTTCCGGGCGGCCGGCAATCGTACTGCCGTATGCGGGACCGGTACGGCCTCAGATAGAGAATGTGATGATCTCGTGGGACGGCGGACGGGAATGCGCGCGGGCGGTGACCGATGCGCTGCCGCTCATCCGCGGCGCCGGCTTCGTCACGATCATGAAGGTCGAGCGCCATCCGCAATATGGTGAGCCGAGCGGCATCGACGTGGCGGCCTGGCTCGCGCGGCACGGCATCGAGGCGAGTTTCACGGCCATGCCGAAAGTGTCCGGCGTCCACACCGGCGCGATGCTGCTCAATGCGCTGGCCGACCGTCACATCGATCTGCTGGTCATGGGTGCGTACGGCCACGCGCGGGCGCAGGAGCGGCTGCTCGGCGGCGTCACGCGCACCATGCTTCAGTCGATGACCGTGCCGGTGCTGATGTCCCATTGAGCACCGCGTCGATAGTGAGGGCGAGAGCGAGCGCCCGTCTTGATGGAATGAGCCGGACGACCACGGCCTGCGACACCCGGCGGGACTGGCATGAACCCGGCGTTTCACGGACAATGAGCGCAAACACAAATTATCCGCGCGGTGTTTCGCCGGCCTGCGGCCACACGAACCACGGAATCGCCCGGAATAGACGTGCTTGCCGTGCACGCCGCCGTACAGACGCTCTCGGGCGGCGCGCGCTATCCTTGTCCGCAGTCATTCCAAAGAGATGCACATGTCCGTCAGCGGTAAGGCGCCCACATCGCGCAGTGCGAATTTGCGTGAGCGATTGGGTTCGTTTGCGGGTTCGTTTGCGGCGCGGCCCGCGCTCGCGGCCGCTGCCGCGTTCGTCGTCACGTTGGCCGCCATGCTGACAGCGCGGCACTGGTTCGATCCGGCACTGCTGATTTGCGTCGCCGCCGCCCTGCTGCTGGCCACGAGCGCGTTTTTGCTGGTGCGCGCGCGGCGCGAAAGCGTATCCGCACGCGGCGAGGCCAGCACCCGGAACAATCAGTCGGCCGTGAATGAAGCCCGCATGATGGCGATCATCCGTTCGTCGATGGAAGCGATCATCACCATCGACGACCAGCACCGGGTCGTCATCTTCAATCCGATGGCGGAACAGGTGTTCGGCTGCTCAGCGATGGATGCAATCGGTGCGCCGCTTGCCCGTTTCATCCCGGAGCGGTTTCGGGCGGCGCACGCGCAGCATGTCGCGCAGTTCGGCGTGACGGGCGTATCCGACCGCCAGATGGGCAAACAACGCGTGCTGGCCGGCTTACGCGCCAACGGCGAGGAATTCCCGCTCGAGGCGTCCATTTCGCAGATCCGCGATGGCGACATCCGCCTCTATACGGTGATGCTGCGCGATATCACGGAACGCGTCAAAGCAGAGCGCGCGCAACGGCAGGCGCGCGAGGAGTTGCGCGAGCTGTCGGCCAATCTGCAGAATATCCGTGAAGACGAGAAAACGCGTATTGCGCGCGAACTGCACGACGACCTCGGCCAGCAACTCACCGCGCTGAAAATGGACATTTCGTCGGTCGAACAGGCGCTCGACGGGTCGGCAAGCGAGCCGGTGCGTGGACAATTGCAAGGCATGCGCCGACTGATCGACGTGACCGTGGCCTCGGTCCGCCGCATTGCGGCCGATCTGCGTCCGGTCATGCTCGACGACCTCGGATTGATTCCCGCGATCGAGTGGCTCGCCACCGACTTCACCAACCGCTACGGCATCGACGTGGAGCGTGACATCGAAACCGGCGACGCGCGTTTCAGCCCGGCAGGCGCCACCGCGCTGTTCCGGATCGTGCAGGAAGCGCTGACGAACGTGGCGCGCCATGCCGACGCCACGCTGGTCACGCTGAGCCTGCAGGCGGGCGATCAGACCTTCGTGCTGCGCATCGCCGATAATGGCCGCGGCGTGCATCGCACGGCCGAGCCGGCAGCCAAATCCTTCGGCCTGCTCGGCGTTCGCGAACGCGCGCACATGCTCGGCGGTGCCGTCGACATTCAAACCGCCCACGGCCAGGGCTTTGTGCTCACCGTCACCATTCCGGCTGAAAACGTGCAGATGCAGGAGATGCAACTATGACCCGCGTTCTGATCGCCGACGACCACGCGCTGGTGCGCGACGGTCTGCGCCACATCCTGAAGAACGCAAGCGGCTTCGAAGTGATCGGCGAAGCAGACGACAGCGCCAGCACCGTTGCGCTGATCCGCGAGCGGCCCGCCGACGTGCTCGTGCTCGATCTTTCCATGCCGGGGCGTAACGGCGTCGAGTTGATCAAGCAGATCAAGGAGGAAAAGCCGGCGCTGCGCATCCTCGTGCTGACCATGCACGCCGAACAGCAATACGCGGTGCGGGCGTTCAAGGCCGGCGCGTCCGGTTATCTGACCAAAGAAAGCGCGAGCGCCGAACTGGTGGCCGCCGTGACCAAAGTCGCTGCCGGCGGCGTCTACGTCAGCCTTGCCATGGCCGAGCGGTTCGCGCAGAGCCTGAACGAACCGGCCGATCTGCTGCCGCATCAGCGTCTGTCGGATCGGGAATTCGATGTTCTGAAGCGTATTGCCGCAGGCCAGACGATCACGGAAATCGCGGTCGAACTGTGTGTGAGCAGCAAGACCGTCAGCACGTACAAGACGCGCATCCTGGAGAAGATGCAGATGCCGCACGAGGCCGCCCTGGTGCGCTACGCGATGCGCCACAAACTGGTCGCCGACGACGACGCCGACATCTAGACGGCTTCGCGGCGCCTCCGCTCGCGGGCGAGCGCCGCATGTTCCCTAGCCGCCCCGAACCACAAAGCCTGCTCCTTTCGCACCCAGGGACTTTCCTGGTGCGCCCCATCTCCATGTAGGAAACTCCCTACAAAGCTTCACGCTCACCTACTCGAAGTTCATTCGGCGCCGATTTTATTTTGAGACAGCGCAGCCGATACTTCGAGCCATGAACTCAAGCCCCGAGAACCTTACCCTCCGCGTCTTTCTGGTCGACGACGCAGTATCGGTCCGGCGCCGCATGGCCGCGCTGCTTGGCGCGCTGGACGGCGTGGAAATCGTCGGTGAAGCCGAGGAATCCGGCGCCGCGCTCACAGGCGTCGAGACTGGCGCAGCCGATCTGGTCGTGACGGAACTGCATCTGAGCGGAGGCACGGGCATGGAGTTGCTCGCATCGCTTGCCAAAAGAATGCCTCATGTGATCGCCATCGTGCTGACGAACCACTCGGGTGCATGGTTTCGGCGCGCATGCCTGATGAGCGGTGCCCACTACTTTTTCGACAAGACCAGCGAATTCGATCTCGCACGAAGCACGATCCAGCGGATCGCCAGCGAACATCGCACGCGCGCCTTTCTACAATCCGGAGCACATCATGTCTGACGTCCTCGCCTATTCCGTCCCCGCGCCTGTTGCCGTCTTCCCGCCGATGTCGCCCGTTGCCCGGGAAGTGCCGGTGCCCGTGCAAGTGCCGCGCAAGGACGCGCTGGGCTGCACGACCTGCTCGATGCGCTCGATCTGCATGCCGCAAGGTCTGACGGCGGCGGAGATCAAACAGGTCGAATCATTGATCTGCCCGTCGCGCACGATCAAGCAAGGCGAGACCATTTATCGCGCGAACGATTCGTTCCAGAGTATCTACGTGGTGCGCGTCGGCTCGTTCAAGACCGTCGTCATGCATCGCGACGGCCGCGAGCAGGTGACAGGCTTTCACCTCGCCGGCGATTCGCTCGGGCTGGACGGCGTGTGCTCCGGTCATCACAACTGCGACGCCATCGCGCTCGAGGACAGCAAGATGTGCATTATCCCGTTCCATCTACTCGAAGCGATGTGTCGCGAGGTCAAGGCGGTCCAGCAACACGTGCACCGCATGATGGGCAGCGAGATTGTGCGCGAATCCTCGCAGATGATGTTGCTCGGCACGATGTCCGCCGAACAGCGCGTCGCGACGTTCCTTCTGAATCTGTCGGACCGCTTGAGAATGCGCGGCTATTCGCCGGCCGAGTTTTACCTGCGCATGACGCGTGAGGAAATCGGCAGCTATCTCGGCATCAAGCTTGAAACGGTGAGCCGGATGCTCTCCAAATTCCAGCGTGATGGACTGCTCGACGCACACGGCAAAAATATCCGGATTCTCGACCATGAGGGTCTCGTGCGGGTTTGATTCGCGCTCGGCGTTCGCTCGGAAGTCATGACCCGCCGTCGGCGCGAAACAGGCGCCAAAGGTGGCCAATGAGCGAGTATCCGCGCACGCTACCCGACGGCGAGCACTGCGGCACCTGTCAACTTGCCCTCCCGCAGATCGCTGAGCGCCCGGTTCGCCTCCGTCAGCGCATAAGTTGTCGTGTCGATCTCGAGACGATGCTCGGTAGCAATTCGCATGAAAGCGAGTCCGTCCTCGCGCGTCAGATTGGCGACGGATACCACGTGCCGCTCGCCCCATAGAAATGCGTACGGGAACGACGGAATGTCGCTCATGTGGATCCCGCCGCATACCACCGTCCCCCCTTTCGCGACAGCGCGCAATGCTTGCGGAACGAGCGCGCCGACCGGCGCAAAAATCAGGGCTGCATCCAGCTCAGCCGGAGGCATTTCGTCGCTGCCGCCCGCCCACGCTGCCCCGAGACGCAACGCGAGTTGCTGGGCCGCGTGATCGCCGGGGCGCGTGAACGCATACACCGTGCGCCCTTGATGACGCGCGACCTGCGCGACGATATGCGCCGCTGCGCCGAAACCGTAAATACCGATCCGTTGGGCGTCGCCCGCCATGCTCAGCGTGCGATATCCGATGAGTCCCGCGCACAGTAACGGCGCCGCTTCGATATCCGAATACTGCGCGGGCAGATGGAAGCAGTAGCGACTGTCGGCGACGGTGCGCTCGGCGTAACCACCGTCGATCGTGTAGCCCGTGAAGCCCGGTGCGTCGCAGAGATTTTCCCGCGCCGACAGGCAGTAGCGGCAATGTCCGCAGGTATGGCCGACCCATGGCACACCCACCCGGTCGCCGAGCGCGAAGCCCGTCACCCCCGCACCGAGCCCGGCCACGGTGCCGACGATCTCGTGGCCCGGGATCACAGGCTGCTTGGGATGCTCGAGTTCATGATCGACCAGATGGAGATCGGTGCGGCACACGCCGCATGCGTGAATCTGGATGAGGATCTGCCCGGGACCGGGCGTCGGATCCGGCACCTCCTGCTCACGCAGCAGCGCTGCGCTACCGTCGAACACCATCGCACGCATAAGGTTCTCCTCAAACCGGGTAAGCCGGCGTATACATCGAGTGCTGCCGCGGCGGCATGGCGATAAGGACACTGCAGCGACCGCCGGCTGCCTCGCAGGCGCTCACTCGCAAAAGCGGAAGTAGCCGCTATGCATCAGCACCGGTTTGCCGCCGATCTCGTGGAGCAACTGTCTTGCAGCATGTTCGATGGGATGCCGGTTCGAGTTGAACGCGGCAATCAGATCGTCTTCGCGCAGCGACGCGGCACCGAAATGATCTTCGAGGGCCTCAGCGGTGATCGCGCACTGCACGCGCTCGCCATCCACTTCGGCCGGAAACGCGATGACGAGATCGCGCGCACAATACTCCGGAAGTTCTTCAGGAAAATGAATCTTCATGACCGTCACCTGGTTCACTGCGCAGGTCGCAAGACTGGAACGGTCGTATTCGCGCACCTACGCGTCGCGCGCCACGCACCGGGGCGAATGCGACCTATGCGTCGCCCGCCTGTCAGCAGCATAGGACCTCTACACAGTACGTCAAATTCAGGCATTGCGTCCTGATTGACGAAAGTCAACGGCACCCAATCTGGCCTCCGTACACTGGACTCATCCTTTGCACAGGAGCACGTGCCGTGATCGCCTTAGTCCGAAACTGTCTGTCCGCATGTGCCGTGTTAGTGCTGGCCGCCGGCTCCGCTCATGCCGAACCGGAACCGACCGCCCTGGTCGACCAGCAGCACTGCATGTTTTGCCACACACACGATGCGCCATTCCTCGCCCCGTCGTTCCAGCAGATCGCCGAGCGTTATCGCAACGTGCCAAATGCGCAGTTCATGCTCGAGCACAAGTTGCGCCTCGGCGGCAAAGCGCATTGGGGCGATATGCCGATGCCGCTGCCGGGCGACCGCGGCGGCCCGCTGTCGGCTGAAGACGCGCATACGCTGGTGCAATGGGTATTGAGTCAATAAGGAGTCGATGAGCAGTCGATAAGCCCGCCCATCGAGGCCGCGTTATCCGCGGTCTGCCTTGATTGAACGACGACCGTACGTTTCGGAGAAATTTCATGCGTCTCACTGTCCACCTCGACACGTTCGATCGTGTCCATCCGATGGCTTTTGCAATCCTGTGGCTCGATAAGGATGCGCGGCAGTGGTCGCGTGAAGGCCACCTCGGTCTCGAACTGCCCGATTGGGGCACGCTGCATATGGATTGCGGCAACACGCTCGTGTGCGGCCCGCACGACACGACGCCCGTCTGTGTGCTCGAAGGGCTCGATCTGAACGAACTCGACGGGCCGTTCGAAGGCGAGACCGGACGCGCCCAGTGGTGCGCGGAACGCGGCCGCGCCCTGATGACCGGCCATTGGCATGTGCAATGTATCGACAACGAACGGGTGCAGCCGGAACACGGCCTGTTCGCCTCCGACAGCGACGTGTGAAGCGCTGATTTCATCCACATTACCGAGGCCATCGCCATGGGACTGAGCACCGATCTGGACGGCGTGCGTCACGCTTACGGGCTTTGCTTCGTGCGCGTACCGTGGGCTTACTTCACGCGCTTGCCGCTCAACGAACAATGGGGCGACGGCTGGGAACGCGCGCCCTACGAGCGGCACGCCGGCCTGCCTTACGAGGACGCGGCACAGCAGATCCTGACTGTTGCGTTCGACGGGCCGCTGTTGCCGCCCGACGCCGGATACGACGGTCGCGCGCGCAGCGTCAACGAAATCAACAGCGGCGACGCACCATGGCTGCGTACTCAGGATTTCGTCAACAATGCGCCGGTTCAGATCGCCGCGGGGGTGTCGCTCGAAAGGTTCGTCGAACTCGTGGAACTGGCTGGCGGCCGCGTGTTTGCGCCGCTCGGTTGGGGCGCGCTGCGGCTGTCGCCCGCGGATCCGGCCGAGGCGCCGGAATCTGCGAAGTGCGAGCACCGCGCGGATCCTGCATAAACACTGCCGCGCAATATCCTGCACTTACCTTTGCCGATCGCTGTCGGCCGTCGAATTGAGCAACATGACAAAGCACGCGACGCCGACGATCAGGGCCGCGACGCCGTAGCGAAACACCGGCGGCTGGTCGAAGAGCAAACCGCGGATCGACGCCCCAATACCTGCCAGTGCGACGAATACGGCGATTGCCGCAAAAATGATTCTGCTTTCTGAGCGGATCATGATGTGCTCCATGGAGTCCAGGCGGAGTAGTGAAGACATCATCGGTCCAGCGGGCTGATTGGGTTTGACGAACATCAATCGCAGGCGTGCGGCGGCAAGAAATCGACAAAGCAGCGGCGAGCCGTGGTTGACGTCACGACTTCTTTGTACGCGGCAACGCCGCATTCAGGAAGGGATTGAAGCTATTCGAACGCGCCGGCGGCCTCGCTTTTTTTGTGCGCCGGCCTTTGTCCGGTTGCGCGCTGCCGGACAATTGGGCGAGTAATTCTTCCGTGGCGTTGTCGTCGTCCGTATCGGCCTGTTTTCTGTTTTTTGCGTGGGCAGGCCGAGCGTCGTCGGCGCTTGCACCTGCAGTTTGGCTTGTGGCGCGAGTCGGCAGCGACTCTCCGGCAATGTGTTCGACCACGGCCATGAACGAAGCTGAAGCCGATTTCGGGGCTTCGCCCGGTAGCATAGTCAGCACGACGATTTCATGCAGCGAGCGGTTATCCACAGACCTCGCACTCGTGGTGCTGCGCCAGTCGGTACCCGCTTGCGCAAATGCCCCAATGACACGTTCAAGTACCGCTGGCGACAGGACGCCACCGTCATAGAGGCTGATGACCACACGCTCGAAAACACGAAACGGAGTCGATGCAGAAGCTTTTGGCATGCGTTCTTGCTCCCCGAAGTGACGCCGCGAATCACAACCGCACGATGCACGGCCGATTGCGCCGCATCTATAGCAAACGCAGCGTGTCGGGATCGGCCTCGCCATCGAAATATTTGCGCAGCGCCTCGACGAACACTTCGTTGTCGCTCGTCGCGCGCGCGAACAGCGTCATCGACGAGCGGAACTTCAGATAATCCGGATAGCCGAAAATGTCCTCGATCGAGCGGTCCTGCACCAGATTGACGAGCCGCGCCGTTTCCCGAAGACGCTGGCCGAGCACCGGATGCCGCATATAGGCCTCCGCCTCCGGCAACGACGAAATCGCAAAACGGTGCGCCATCGCGCTCGAGCCGAGGCCGCTGATTTGTGGAAATACGAACCACATCCAGTGGCTGCGCTTCCGCCCTGCGGCGAGTTCTTCGCGAACGTCGGCATAGACCGGGTTCTGCGCATCGACAAAGCGCTGAAGATCGTACGGATCGTCCATCATGAGCTCCTTTGTCAGGCATTGGATGCGAAGCGGTTTCAATGTGTTAAATGGTAAGCCCATCCTGCGTCCTTCCACTACGATTCACTGGCTGGGTGCCAGGGAATCGTGCAGACGCGCATTTCCCTGCCTCAGCATTCCCCGTTCCTGTCCATGCGGATCGCGCGGCGCCACCGCGTATTTCAGGCATCGATCGACAGGGTGCGGACCACGCCCGGCCCATCTCCTGACGGCGCGCGGCCGCCAGCGCATTTCGCGCCGATTTGTTAATCTCACTGCGAAAACACCTGTCCCCGAGACACAAGGAGCTTGAGCATGAGTGACCGCGCCGATTACGTGCCGCCGAAAGTCTGGACCTGGAACAAGGAGAACGGTGGCCGCTTCGCGAACATCAACCGCCCTATCGCGGGCGCCACGCACGAGAAGGAACTGCCGGTTGGCCGCCATCCTCTTCAGCTGTACTCGCTGGCAACGCCCAACGGCGTGAAGGTCACGATACTGCTCGAGGAACTGCTGGCGAGCGGTCATAGCGGCGCGGAGTATGACGCGTGGCTGATCAGGATCGGCGACGGCGATCAGTTCGGCAGCGGCTTCGTGGAGGTGAATCCGAACTCCAAGATCCCCGCGCTGATGGATCGCAGCGGCCCCAAGCCGATCCGGGTTTTCGAGTCCGGCTCGATTCTGCTCTATCTCGCCGAAAAATTCGGCGCGTTTTTGCCGACCGAGCCCGGCGCTCGCGCCGAATGCCTGTCGTGGTTGTTCTGGCAGATGGGAAGCGCGCCGTATCTGGGCGGCGGCCTCGGCCACTTCTACGCATACGCGCCGACAAAGATCGAATATGCGATCGACCGCTTCGCCATGGAAGTCAAACGTCAGCTCGACGTGCTCGACCAGCGGCTCGCGGATAACGAATACGTGGCGGGCAGTGAGTACACGATCGCCGACATGGCGATCTGGCCTTGGTACGGCGGCCTCGTCAAAGGGTGGCTCTACGATGCGGCCGAATTCCTGTCGGTGCAGGACTATCGGCACGTTCAGCGCTGGGCTAATGCGATCGGCGAACGCCCGGCCGTGCGTCGCGGACGGATGGTCAACCGTGTCTTTGGCGAGTTGTCGGATCAATTACACGAGCGCCACGACGCCTCCGACTTCGAGACGGGCACGCAGGCCGTATTGGCCGCACAGAAGTAGCGGGAGCAGCGAAGTAGCGGGAGTTGGGCGGACATCGCGGAGCGTTCAGCGGTCACGAGCTCCTGATCGAAACCTGCGCGGCCCGCACCGCCGTGCGGATCGTTGTTGACAATAAACAAGGCGTCACGCTATGTTCGGAAAGCCAACCCTACGCACTCCCAACCCTCACTTCCAACCGCTCATCAATGACCACGCCAACCCCATCCAGCGCGATTGAATTGCTGCAGCGGCACTCGCTTGCCACGTTAGTCCAGGAAACGCTTGAACGCGGTATCGCCTCGGGCGAATTCGCCCCCGGCGAAAAGTTGAACGAAGTCGAAGTTTCCGCGCGGCTGAACGTGTCGCGCGGACCCTTGCGCGAAGCGTTTCGAGCGCTGGAACAGGCGGGTTTGCTGAAAACCGAAAAGAACCGTGGCGTCACGGTGCGCGCGTTGTCGCTGCGCGAAGCGGAAGAGATCTACGAAGTGCGCGCAATGCTGGACGAATCGGTGGCCCGCGCACTAGCCGAGCGAATGACGCCTGAAACGCTGGCCACGCTAAAAGGCATCATCGCCGCGATGAAATCGGCGAAGAAAGACCACGACCTCGCCCGGTACACGACACTGAATGTCCAGTTGCACGACGCCATGGTCTCGGGCGTGGGCAACCAGCATTTGCTCGAAACGTATCGCCATCTCGTGCGTCAGCTAGGATTGCTGCGTCAAGCGGCCATCGAAACGGAAAAGAGCGCGCTGACAACATCGGTCACGGAGCACGAAAAAATCGTCAACGCACTCGCGAAAGGCGACGCCGAGCGCGCCGTCGCGCTCGTGCGGGAACACGTGGCGCACGGCCTCGCCAGAATGCGGCGCGCCCACGAGCGCTGGGTTGCTTCAGCGCCGCTGCCCACCGCGAGCCAGACCGGCTGAGCGGCGCCGCTACCCTTTATCCGACTTGCCGGCGGCGCTCGCCAGTTTGCTGAGAAGGCGATCGACGAGCCACGGCTGGCGGTCCTCGTCTTCCGCGCGTTCCTTGCGCCGGATTGCATCACGCACCGTTATCGAGCCCACGAAGCGGATCGGTTCGGGCGGAAAATACCCTAACGGGCCATTCGTCAAAGGACTACGCGTCCACTCGTTGTCGAGTTCGAGCAGCAGCGAGGACAGGATCTGTCCGCCCATATACGTCGGTCCAACGCCATTGCCGGAATAGCCAAAGCCGTAGAGCACGTTTGGCGCGCCGTCGAGCCGGCCGAAAAAAGGAAAGCCGGTGACAGACCGATCCGATGGGCCGTTCCAGCTCGCGGTGACCGGCACGTCGCGCAGCGCCGGAAAGAAATCGTGCAGACCTCGCGTCAAATCGGCTTCATAAGGCGAGCGCTGATCGAACACCGGGGCGATCCGGCCTCGCCAGGCAAACGTGTTGCCGCCCTTGCCCAGCATCAGCCGCCCGTCCGGCGTGCTGCGGTAGTAGTAGACGAAGATCCTCGAGTCGAGCACCGACACACCGTCTTTCAAACCGATTTGCTGCAGCAACTCCGGGCATCGCTCGGTGACGATCATGTCGCTTGAAACGACCGCCAGCGTGCGCTCGAACTGCCGGAAGCGGCTCGCCATCCACGCATTGATCGCGAGCACCAGTTTTGGCGCGCTGACGCTGCCGGCGGGTGTGCGCACCGTCACGCGTTCGCCGGCAGCGAAGTCGAGCATCGGCGTGCGCTCGTAAAGACGAATACCCATCGCCATCGCGACGCGCCGCAGCCCGCGCACGAGCTTGCCCGGATGGACCGTTGCGGCGACCGGCGAATACACGCCGCCGAGATTGCGCGCGGAGCCGGACCGGCTCGCCACTTCTTGTGGCGAAAGATGCTGATACGAATTGATGCCGTGCTCGCTCAGCGCGGCAATGACCGGGTCGAGCAGGCCGATTTGCGCGCGTGAAGTCGCCGTGTAGAGCGTGCCGTCGAGCCGCAGTTCGGCGTCGATCGCGTTGTCGGCGCAGAAGTCGCGAATCCGCCCGACGGCCGCTTCGGACGCTTTCACCAGCCGGATCGCCTCCGCCTCGCCAAACAGTCGCCGCAACGTGAAGAACTTGGTCGACCACGTCAGCAGACAGCCACCGTTGCGGCCACTCGCACCCGCGCCGCACAGATCGCTCTCGATGATCACAATGTCGAGGTCGGGCCTTTTCTGCTTCGCCTGAATGGCCGTCCACAAACCGGTAAAGCCGCCGCCGACGATGCAGACATCCGCAGTCGTCGCGCCTTGCAAGGCGGGCGCCAACGAACCGTCGGCAAAGAGTGCTTGTTCAATCCAGAACGGACGCATAAATGGCTCGCATTGACCCAACGGTTGTATTCCATTCGGAGAAAGCGAGGCTTGCTCGCGCTTCAAGCAAGAACAAGCCTCCGCGCCGGCCGCTTCAGGCCAGCGCTTTCGCCGAAACCCGCTCGATTCCCATCACTCTGAGCGTGTCGGCAATCGCCGCGACCGCCCCCGGAATGCCCGATTCGCCGAAGTGCCCGATACAGCCGACACGGAACGTCTCCAACTGGGTCAGCTTGCCGGGGTACAGGATGTAGCCGCGCTTTTTCACTTCCGTGTAGAAGGTCTTGAAGTCATAGCGAGGATCGTCGGGGGCATGAAACGTGACGATGATTGGCGCCTGAATCGACGGATCGAGAAAGGGTCGAAAACCGAGTGCCGCCATGCCTTCGATCAGCGCGCGGCAATTGCCTGCATAGCGTGCGCCGCGCGCTTCGAGACCACCCTCTTCCACGTATTGCGCGATGGCCTCGTCGAGTGCCGCGACGACATGGGTAGGCGGCGTGAAGCGCCATTGCGTGGTGCGGTTCATATAGACCCACTGATCGTACAGATCCATCGCGAGCGATGGGCTATTGCCCTCGCAGTGATCCAGCGTGCTGCGGCGAATGATCACGAACCCCATGCCGGGCACGCCTTCGAGACACTTCCCGGAGGCCGCCACCACCGCGTCGAATGGCGTTCGGCGTGCATCGATATCAATGGCGCCAAACGAACTCATCGCGTCGATGATCAGACTGCGCCCGTGCTTCGCGACCACCTCGGCAATCTCATGGAGCGGGTTGAGCACGCCCGCCCCGGTTTCGCAGTGCACGAGCGCGACATGCGTGATGTCGGGGTCGGCCGCCAGCGCGCGATCGACATCCGCCGCTTTGACCTGCGTGTCTTCCGGATAGTCGATGGTCTGATGGCGCCGGCCGAGTGCGCGGCAAATCTTCGCGATGCGCTGGCAGTACGCGCCATTGTTCGGCACCAGCACCCGTCCGTCGCGTGGCACCAGCGTGCCGATCGCGGCTTCCACGGAGAAGGTGCCGCTGCCTTGCAACGGCACGCACTCATGCGTGTCTTCGCCATGCACGATGCGCAGCGTCTGCTGGCGGACACGGGCGGTGATCTGATTGAAATCGCCGTCCCATGATCCCCAGTCGCGCAGCATCGCCTGACGCGTGCGCTCGGAGGTCGTGAGCGGACCAGGAGTAAGCAGAATGGGTGCGGAGGACAGATTCACGGTAGCTCCTTGTAGATCCAGATGAAGTTTCTGTTTCAGCCACGACGCGACGTGCGCCATGCCTGGGTTCTGCGCAATACGCCATGCGACACGCCGGCAAACAGCAGACAGGCGAGCGCCGCTGTCACGAGGACCAGCGTGGCCATCGCCGCGGCCGGTCCGATCTGTCCGGCGTCGTCGAGATTGAGAATGGCGACCGAGGCCGGTTGCGTGTCGGGTGAATAAAGAAACGCGACGGCGGACACGGTCGTCATGCCATTGACGAAGAGATAGCGTGCAATCTGCAGGATGGACGGCAGGCAGACCGGCACGGTGACGCGGAAAAACGTCCTGTAAAAAGGCACTTTCAAGGACGCGGAGACGGCCTCGAACTCATTGTCGATCTGACGCAGCGCGGTCACGGCGGTCAGATGACTCGACGAGTAGTAATGCACCACGGTCACGATCGCGAGTATCGCGAGCGTGCCGTAAAGGCCGTTGAGCGGGTTGGCAGGCGAGTTGAAAAGAAAGATGTAGCTGATGCCCAGCACGAGTCCCGGCACACCCATCGGCAGAATCGCGCACAGATTGATAAAGCCGCGTAACCAGCGCGGTCCGCGCGTCTTCTCGACGAGATACGCGCCGCCGAACACGATGATGGTGCCGCCGATCGCCACGCATGCTGCCATCTTCAGGCTGTTCTTGTAGGCGTCGAAAATCCCGGCGCCGATCAGGCCCATCTTGTAGTGCTGCAAGCCGAGACTCATCTGATACGGCCAGAACTTCACGAACGAGGCAAACACGGAAATGCCGACCACTGCCAGCACCAGAGCGCACACGAGGCCGCAGTAGCCGAGCATCGCCATGTCGAAGCCGCGCGCGGGTTTCGGCTGATAAGGCGTGGAACGCGCGCCGAGTTGCGACTGCTGCTTGCGGCGAATGAAAAAGTCGATCGCGAACGCAACCAGCGCGGGACACAGCAGCAGCAGGCTGACAACCGCGCTCCGGTTGAAATCCTGCAAGCCGATGATCAGCTTATAGATGTCGGTGGAGAGCACCGAATAAGGCCCGCCGATAACGACCGGCACACCGAAATCGTTGATGCAGATCGTAAACGACACCATCGTCGCGCTGATCAGGCCGTACTTCGCGCCCGGCAGCGTGATCGTGAAGAACTTGCGCACGCGGCGCGTGCCCATTGCGTCCGCGGCTTCATACAGGCGCCCGTCGGACAGCGAGAGCGCCGTCACGAGAATCATCAGCACATGCGGAAACGCGGCATAGACCAGACTGCATACAATGCCCGGCAGCCCGTAGATCGAATGTCCGTGAAGCAATGGTTTCAGGATGCCCGAGTTGCCGAACCAGTAGATGAACGACACAGCGGAGAGCAACGTCGGTGCGAGCAGCGGCAACAACGCGACCGTGCGCGCGGCGTTTTTCATCGGCATGCACGAACGGGTCAGCGCGTAGGCAAACGTGAATGCCATCGGAATCACGATGGCCGTCACCAGGCAGGCGACCGTGACCGAATGCAGCGTCGAGGTCCACACGCCCGAGTCCGCCAGATAGCCTTTGAAATTGACCAATCCGACAAAATGACCGTCCGCGTCCACAAAGCATTTACCGACCACCAGAGCCAGCGGCAGCAGCAAAAACACGCCGAGAAACGCGGACATCAGCACGAGCGCCAACTGCGCGACCCGGTCGTGCCAATGGCTCTTCTGACGCACTTCGGCGTGCGCCTCGTCGCCGCTGCGACGCTCCAACAGAACGGCACTCATTGAAGTCGCTCCTTCGCGGCCGAAAACACGCACACGTGCTCGCGGCTAATGGCCAGATCGAAGCGCGCCCCCTGCTGCAGACTCGTCCGATGCATCTCGTGAAACGACAGGTCAGCGACGATTTCCTGCTCCCCGAGACCGTCCACCTTGAAACTGACCCGGCAGAACGCGCCGAGGAACTCCAGTTTCTCCACCGAAGCCGGCAGCAGATTGTCCGCGGCGCTACCCGGCGCGCTGATATGGATGTCTTCCGGACGAACGAAGGCGGACACTCTGGAGCCCGGCACCGCGCGCTGCGTTCCGCACCCGTAGCGCAGTGCCAGCGAGCCCGCCTTGAGGTTGCCGTCGCGTGTCACTTCGGCGGGAATCAGGTTGACCTTGCCGATGAAATCGGCAACGAACGGCGACGCCGGCTCGCGATAGATTTCGTGCGGTGTGCCGATCTGCTCGATCACGCCCTGATTCATCACCACGATCCGGTCGGCCATGGAAAGCGCTTCTTCCTGGTCGTGCGTGACCATGATCGTGGTCACGCCGAGCCGCTGCTGCAACTGACGTATCTCCTGACGCAGCCGCACTCGCACACGCGCATCCAGCGCTGACAACGGCTCGTCGAGCAACAGCAGCCCCGGCGAGGTGGCAAGCGCCCGCGCCAGGGCGATACGCTGCTGCTGACCGCCCGACAGCTGATTCGGATGTTTGCGTTGCGCGTCCGGCAGGCCCACGAGCGTGAGCAGTTCGTTGACGCGATCGGCGATCGCCGCGCGCTTCATCTTGCGATTCACGAGACCGTAGGCCACGTTGTCGAAGATGGTCAGATTGGGGAACAACGCGTACGACTGAAAGACGATGCCGTAATCGCGAAGCTGGGGCGGCAGCCGCGAAATATCGCGGCCGTCCTGCGTGATCTGGCCGGCACTCTGCGTTTCGAGGCCGGCGATGATGCGCAGCAAAGTCGTCTTGCCGCATCCCGATGGGCCGAGGAAACAGATCATCTCTCCCTGCTTCACGCCAAGGTTGATGTCCTCCAGAACCGGCGTGTCATTGAACCGCTTGTAGACGTTCTGCACGCTCAAATACGCTGTCATAAACTCCTCCGATGCCAAGCCTGCATGGCGGCGACGCGCCGCCGCGCGTTGCTTCACCGTTTGTTCGGGGCGTGCGTACCGCACGCCCGGCGCTCCTCAAAGCCCTGTCGAAGCCGCTCCTACTTCTGCTCCTTGCTGCCGTAGCGCTTCTGCCAGTCGCCGAGAATCGCGTCGCGGTTTTTCGCCGACCAGGTGAAATCGTTTTTCACCAGCAGTTCCGAGTAGTTGTCGGGAATGCCGGAGAGCTTCTTCGCGACACCGGGATACGCAACGATCGCCCACCATTGCGCGGTGATTTCATTGGCCTCCTTGCTGGCCATGAAATCCGCGAGTTTTTTGGCCGCCTCGGGCTGTTTGGTGGTCTTCATGATCCCCGTCGCTTCCATATCCCACCCCAGTCCCTCTTTCGGGAAGATGAGATCGATCGGGGCGCCCTGGGCCTGCAACTCGTGCCCGCGAAATTCGAATGAGATGCCGATCGGAAACTCGCCGGTGCCGGCCAGCGTGCAGGGCTTCGAACCCGAGTGCACGTATTGCGCGACGTTCTTGTCGAGCGCGTCCATGTACTTCCAGCCCTTGTCGTCGCCGAACGTTTGCAGCCACGAGGTCACGTCCAGATAGCCCGTACCGGAGGACACCGGGCTCGGCATCACGATCATCCCCTTGTAGATGGGCTTGGTCAGGTCTTCCCATGAGGTCGGCTTAGGCAGGTGGCGCTTCTCTGCCTCGACGCGGTTGTAGCAGACCGTCGCGCCCCATACGTCCATGCCGACCCAGTGCGGCGGCGTATTGGCGTCGCTGTACTTGCGCGTCAGGCTGTCGAAGCCTTTCGGCGCGTAGGGCATCAGCATTCCCTGCAGATCGAGCAGCGTCAGACTGGATGCCGCGAGTCCGAGCACGACATCGGCGCGCGGATTGCTTTTTTCAGCGAGCAGCTTGGCGGTCACCGCGCCCGTCGAATCGCGCACCCAGCGGATTTCGATATCGGAGTTGGCTTTCTCGAAAGCGTCCTTGTACGGCTTCATGGCTTCGTCTTCGAGCGCGGTATAGACGAGCAACTGCGTTTTCGCCTGCGCGAACTGGACCGCGCCGAATGCGACGGCGGCGGCAACGAGACCACGCAACGCCACATTCCAGCGACTGCTGCGACCCTTTGACCCCTGCTTATCCTTCATTTCCAGACCCCTTGAGAAAGTGGCGTCGCGGCCTGCGACGAAAACGACCGGTGCTACGGGACTGCTGCTTACGAGCTTCGTGACGACGGCTTTTTTTGGTTTCGAGAATGTTGTCTGTTGTTGACAATCTACAAAGCATCAATTTTAATGTCAAGTATTGCCACACTTTGCCACATAACGCCTCATCCCCAACACCCGACTTACCCTAGCCAAAGGACACGTCATGAGCGCAACACCGGTTTCCATCGAAGTGAACGGCCGTAGCTACAACTGGATGCATCGACCCGTCGTTGTGGTCTGTGTGGACGGCTGTGCCTATGAATATCTGGAGATGGCGGCAGCGGCGGGCGTTGCGCCCTTTCTCGGCAAGCTGCTGCATCCCGGCACGGCGCTCAAGGGGGAATGCGTCGTGCCGAGTTTCACGAATCCGAACAACCTGTCGATCGTGACGGGCGTGCCACCTGCCGTTCACGGCATTAGCGGCAACTATTTTTTCGATCGCGACAGCGGCACCGAGGTGCTGATGAACGATCCGAAGTACCTCGTCGCGCCCACCGTGCTGGCCGGCTTCGCCGAAAAGGGTGCGCATGTGGCGGTCGTCACCGCGAAAGACAAATTGCGCCGCCTGTTAGGCAAAGATCTGGCGGGCGTGTGCTTCTCCGCGGAGAAAGCCGACGAGGCGACGATCGAGGAGAACGGTATCGACAACCTGCTGGAGTTGGTCGGCAAGCCGGTGCCGAGCGTGTACAGCGCCGACCTGTCGGAATTCGTATTCGCGGCGGGCGTGCGCCTGCTCGAAACCCGCGCGATCGACCTGATGTATCTGTCGACCACGGACTACGTCCAGCACAAATGCGCGCCCGGCACGCCCGGCGCGAACGCGTTTTACCAGATGATGGACGGCTACCTGCGGCGGCTCGACGAACTCGGTGCGATTGTCGCCATCACGGCTGATCACGGCATGAATGCGAAGCACAATGAAGACGGCGAACCCAACGTGATCTATCTTCAGGAGCGCTTTGACGAGTGGCTCGGCCACGACGCCGCTCGCGTGATTCTGCCGATCACCGACCCTTACGTCGTGCATCACGGCGCGCTGGGATCGTTCGCCACGGTCTACCTTCCGCCTTCGGCCGATGTCGAGGCGATGCGCCGTCGGCTCTCGGCGGAACCCGGCATCGAAGTCGTGCTGACGGGCGCCGAAGGCTGCGCGCGCTTCGAACTTCCGCCCGCGCGCATGGGCGACCTGATCGTGATCTCGACGCGCGATGTCGTGCTCGGCACACGGCGCATCAAACACGACCTGTCCGGCCTCGATGTACCGCTGCGCTCGCACGGCGGCCTCGCCGAACAGATCGTGCCGCTTCTGTTCAATCAACCGGTCGCGAAATCCGTTGTCGAGCGGGCACGGCTGCGCAATTTCGACATCATCGATATCGCACTCAATCACCTTCAATGAACCGGGGACCGGATATGAACGCTATTGCGGAAACGAAAGCTCAGTGGCAGGTGCGTCATGAAGCGTTGCGTATTGGTGGAGAAAAAGTCCATCGCGACGAAGTGATCGAAGTGCGTAATCCCTACGACGGCACGCTGGTCGGCACCGTGCCGAAAGCGACGCTGGAAGACGTGCGTCACGCGTTCGAATTTGCGCGCGCGTATCGCCCCGCCCTCACCCGCTATGAGCGGGCGGCGATCCTGCGGCGCGCAGCCGACGCGGTGCGGGCTCGCACGCACGAAATCGCCGCGCTCATCACGGCGGAGGCCGGCTTGTGCTGGAAGGACTCGACCTACGAAGCCGGCCGCGTCGCCGACGTGCTGGTTTTCGGCGCGGGCGAGGTGCTGAAAGACGACGGCCAGATTTTCTCGTGCGATCTCACGCCTCACGGAAAAAAACGCCGCGTCTATACGCAACGCGATCCGTTACTCGGCGTGATTTCCGCGATTACGCCGTTCAACCATCCAATGAATCAGGTCGCGCACAAGGTCGTGCCGGCTATCGCCACGAACAATCGTATCGTCGTCAAACCGTCGGAGAAGGTGCCGCTGTCGTGCTATCTGCTGGCGGACATTCTCTATGAGGCGGGTCTGCCCGTGCAGATGCTGCAAGTGTTGACGGGCAACCCTGCCGTCATTGCCGATGAGCTGATCACGAACCCCGCGATCGATCTCATTACGTTTACGGGTGGCGTGTCGATCGGCAAATCGATTGCCGCCCGGATGGGCTACCGCCGCGCGGTGCTCGAACTCGGCGGCAACGACCCGATCATCGTGATGGAAGATGCCGATCTGGACGAAGCCAGCTCACTCGCCGTGTCGGGCTCTTACAAGAATTCCGGCCAGCGATGCACGGCAATCAAGCGCATGCTGGTGCATGAGTCGGTTGCCGATCGCTTTACCGAACTCGTCGTGGACAAGACGCGCGCGTGGAAATACGGGAATCCCGCGGATAGCTCGGTCGACATGGGCACCGTCATCGACGAGGCGGCCGCGCGGTTCTGCGAGCAGCAGGTCAACGACGCGTTGTCGCGCGGCGCGCGGCTGCTGGCGGGTAACTGCCGGGATGGCGCGCTCTACTCGCCGACCGTCGTGGATCGAGTCACGCCCGACATGCCGCTCGTCAAATACGAGACGTTCGGGCCGGTGTCGCCGATCATGCGCTTCTCCAATATCGACGAAGCGATCCGCATGTCCAACTGCACCGACTATGCGTTGTCATCGTCGGTCTGCACGAACCGACTCGACTACATCACGCGGTTCGTCACCGAACTGGAAGTGGGCAGCGTGAATGTACGCGAAGTACCGGGTTATCGACTCGAACTGACGCCGTTCGGCGGCGTGAAGGATTCGGGACTCGGTTATAAGGAAGGCGTGCAGGAGGCCATGAAGAGTTTCACCAATACCAAGACCTACTCGCTGCCATGGTGAGGGCGATATGTTGAGGCGCCTTTTATGCTGAGTTGACACTGACCGCGTGGGACCTTGTGCAGGGGTTCCGGCGGTCAGCAACATTGCTCGTCTCGTGGTTGGTGATAGATGGTTATCTTTCACCCACCACGAAGCTGAAAGAATTCCGTTGGGCCGCTTTTTCCGCTCCGCACTGCCTCGTCCGGACAGCGACGAGCGCTTCGACTGGCGAACAGCAAAGCGCACCGGGACTTCCGGGCTATCTCGGCCCGACGTATTAATCAATCGGCCCGCCGCCCGTGTGGCGTATTCGGTGCGGCCGCGGCGACCGGCAAGAAGACCCCGCAGATCGGACTCGAGGGCAAGTTCAGCATCTATCACGCGGTGGCGATTGCCGTGATCGACGGCGCGGCGGGTGAGAAGCAGTTCAGCGACGCGAAGGTGCGTGACCCGATGACGGTGGCACTGCGCCAGAAGGTGAATACCATCGTCGACCCGGCCATCAAGCCGGAGCAGGTCGACATGACGATCACACTGAAGGACGGGCGCAAGCTGCATAAATTCATCCAGCACGCGATCGGCAGCACCGAAGTGCCGATGACCGATCAGCAACTCGAGAAGAAATTCTCGGACCTGGCCGAAGGTATTCTATCGCCGGATAGGACCCGCAAACTGATCGACACATGCTGGCACGTCGAACAACTGGACAGCGCCGGAGAAATCGCCTTGTCCGCGCTGCCGCAGTAGCTGAAAAGCAGCCGGAAGTGGCGTCTCACCGGCTCGTGAAGGAGACTGAAGGTTTGGCGAGGCCGCGCTCACCGCTCGAACGAACGACCCGTTTCGAACGCAACGGCATCGCCGCAAATTCACCGCCACATGAGTACTCCCTTGCCGCAATCCGACATTGAGTCGACGATAGGTATCGCCCCCTTACATTTCGCGCGGCAGAGGAGTATGAACCGACGAGAAAGAGACCGGCGTCGTTTCTAGAACCCAAAACTGCTGAGTCCAGGATGATCCTCCGGGCGAGGGCCCAGCGCCCAGAAAAACTTGCGATCGGCTTC
The DNA here is from genome assembly GCF_046028085.1 of Paraburkholderia sp. RL17-380-BIE-A. Taxonomy (NCBI): domain Bacteria; kingdom Pseudomonadati; phylum Pseudomonadota; class Betaproteobacteria; order Burkholderiales; family Burkholderiaceae; genus Paraburkholderia; species Paraburkholderia sp. RL17-380-BIE-A. Next base: position 6,803 of record NZ_JARESQ010000028.1, on the reverse strand, counting down.
TTTGATCGGCACATCGTTGATGGATGCATGGCGCACAGCCATCAGACCGTTTTCGGCGAACTGCCAGTTTTCGTTACCGAATGAACGGTACCAGTTGCCCGCATCGTCGTGCCACTCGTAAGCGAATCGGACTGCAATATGATTTTCCGTGAACGCCCAAATCTCCTTGATCAAGCGGTATTCGTGCTCGCGCTCCCACTTGCGGCGCAGAAAGGGCACGATCTGTTCGCGGCCGGTGATGAATTCGGAACGGTTGCGCCAACGGCTATCAACCGTGTAGGCAAGAGACACTTTCTCCGGATTGCGAGAGTTCCAGCCATTTTCCCCGGCGCGCACCTTTTGCGTGGCTGTCTCCAGAGTGAACGGTGGGAACGGAGGGATGGGGGTATTTTCAGACATGACAGCTCCTTTGGTTGCGGGCGCCGCCGCATGCAGAGAAACACCGGCGACGCTTTTGTGTTGAGACGCCGCCAGTCTGTCTGACTACCTCGACAGGGGCTTTACTCCGCGCCGAGCGATTTAGGATTCGCACGGAAACATTGTCCGCGCGAAGCGTGCCCCTCAAGTTTTGATCTGCCTCTGAGTCGTCATTCGTGCAGGAGCGATTTATGTGCCGCCAGATTGACCTGGCTAATCCAACAGTACTGCTACCCGTCAGCCAATGCGCTCGCGACGTGCTGCGCGAAGGCCTTCACTTTCGCTGAGTTCCGTCGTTCGCGCGGATAGACCAGATGAATAGAGACCGGCGGAGGTCGCCAGTCGGCCAACAGTAGCTGGACCTCGCCGCTGGCGATTTCTTCATGGAAAAGCCAGGTCGGCGAACACCCGATGCCCATTCCCGCGAGGACCGATGCACGGATCACTTCACTGCTGTTACTTTGCAGATTACCCGCTACACGAACGACTCGCGTTGTCCCTTCTGGCTCCAGCGCAGCGCTGCCCGCGGTAAAAGTCCAGTTGTTGCGCATGGGCAATTCCGTGTAGACAACGCAGTTGTGCGCAGCGAGATCCTCAGGCTTGACGGGCGCCATCAGTCCCTTCGGAAGCGACGACAAATAGCGGTTGTGTGCGACGATGTGCCGGGGAGAAGTGCCGACCTTACGCGCAATTAAAGTACTGTCCGGCATGTCGCCGATACGAACCGCCGCATCGATTCCCTCTTCAACCAGATCGACAACGCTGTCTTGCAGACGGATATCGATCTTCACCGCGGGATGCGCAGCCAGGAAGGTCTGAATCATTGGCATGAGCTTGATTCGAGCGAACCCAACCGACGCCGCGATTCGCAGCCATCCAACCAGTTGCTGCTCACCGCGCCGCAACTCGCCCTCGGCCTCGTCCATCTCGGCCACCAGGCGTCGCACCCGGTTGAAATAGCGTTCACCTTCTTGCGTCAGGGCGAGCGAGCGGGTCGTACGCGTCAGCAGTTTGGTGCCGAGTTCGCGCTCCAACGCCGCCACCTGTTTGCTGACCGCGCTCTGCGTCGTGTTGGTTTGAAGTGCGACCGCCGAAAAACTGCTTGCCTCGACGACGCGGACAAAGACGGTGATGGCCTGCAGCTTATCCATTTTGAGCGACACCTATTCCCGGGTGGACTTAATGATATGAGCGCCCACCGTCTATATCAATGCCAAAAAAACCAGCAAAGTCCACCCATCGAAAGCGAGATCCACCCAGCACGCAATCCAACCCGTCCCACGGAGGTTTTATGAGCACCCATTCTTCAGGCAAAGGTACTGCAGTCATTACTGGCGCATCGGCCGGCATCGGCAAGGTCTATGCCAACCGTCTTGCAAAGCAGGGATATGACCTCCTGTTGATCGCCCGGAATGCCGATAGTCTGAGCGAACTGGCCCAAAGCCTGTCAGCGCAGTTTGGCATTCGTGCGACGTTCCTCGCCGAAGACCTGACGACGCAATCCGGCGTCGAGACGGTGGTGACCGCCATTACCCGCGACGCAACCATCACGATGCTCGTCAACAATGCCGGCGCCGGCACGCTCGGCGGTTTCACGGACTCGAAGCTCAGCAACCTCGAAACGATGAACGCACTGAACGTGGATGCACTCGTCCACCTGTCGTACGCCATTCTTCCGTTGTTCAAGCAGCGGGACAAAGGGACGCTCGTCAATATCAGCTCCGTCCTCGCGCTTCATACACTTCCTGTCAGCACCGTGTACAGCGGCACCAAGGGTTATGTCCTGAGCTTCACTCGCGGGCTTCAGCAGGAAGTCGCGGGCACCAACGTAAAAGTCCAACTGGTCATGCCGGCGGCGACTCACACAGGTTTCTGGGACATCGCGGGCTTCCCTGTCTCCAACCTGGATAAGAGCGTTGTCATGAGCGCCGATCATCTCGTCGACGCCGCGTTGGCCGGTTTGGCACAAGGCGAATCGATCACCTTGCCGTCGGTTGAAGACTTGAGGTTGTGGGAAGAGTACGACCAGGCGCGCGAAAAGCTATTTCTGGCGTCCCAATCGGGTAAGCCGGCTTCCCGTTACAACGTCGCGTAACCGCTTCTGCATGAATGGGGTTCGTTGGCGAACCGCCGACACAGCCGCCAAGTTTATCGGCATAACCGATTCGAGGCTTCGAATGAGCGAAAAGACTAACCTGTTTACTCCGTTTCACGGCGCGGGACTTGAATTGGCGAACCGGATCGTGATGGCGCCGATGACGCGGCGTAAGAGCCCGGGCGGCGTTCCAGGTGAGGACGTGGCTGCGTACTATCGACGCCGCGCCGAGGGAGGCGTCGGCCTGATCATCACGGAAGGAACGACGATCGGGCGGCCGGCGGCGTCGAGTGACGAAGCCATTCCGAACATCCATTCGCCCGAAAGCATCCTCGGGTGGAAGCATGTAGTCGACGGCGTCCATGCTGCCGGTGGCAAGATTGCGGTCCAGCTCTGGCATATGGGGCTGCGGCGCGAACCCGGCACGGGCCCCGAACCCAGCGCACCGTCCGAGGGTCCCTCCTCAGAGGGAGCCCACTCGCATGCAATGACCGACAGCGAGATCGCGGACGCGATAGAAGCTTTTGCGCAAGCCGCACAAACAGCGCGCGCGATCGGCTTCAACGCCGTCGAGATACATGGTGCGCACGGCTATCTTGTCGACCAGTTCTTCTGGGAAGCGACGAACCGCCGCACCGATTCGTACGCGGGCAGCATCGCTGGGCGCACTCGATTCGCCACTGAAATCGTCAAGGCAATCCGCAACCGGGTCGGCTATGACTTCACCGTGTCGCTGCGTTTTTCGCAGTGGAAAGTTCAGGATTACAGCAGCCGGCTAGCCCGCACGCCCGGTGAACTGGAACAACTGCTGATTCCTCTTGCGGACGCAGGTGTGAGCATTTTTCATGCGTCGACGCGCCGTTTTTGGGAACCTGAATTTACGGATTCCTCACTTAATCTTGCGGGCTGGGCAAAAAAGATTACCGGCTTGCCGGCTATGACTGTCGGCTCCATCGGTCTCGAAGGGCCGGATTTTCTGCACACGCTCCACGCTCGAGACACCGATCGGCAATACGGCCAGCACCAGGCTGCCTCGCTGGACTCGCTGTTGCACCGCCTCGGCGATGGAAAGTTCGACCTCGTTGCGGTTGGACGTGCGCTGGCGGCTGATCCGAATTGGGTGAGGAAAGTCAGGGACGGCGCTCAGGACTCGATCGTGACCTTCGAGCAGTCGACCTTGGCAGAACTGATCTGACTGGCTGCCGCCATGTCGAAGCTCAACATTGTGAAAGGACGGACACGCTATGGCATCGTTTCCCGCATCGAGCATTCCTAGGGAAGTGCACTGGCGCTGCGCCGACGCAGATCAGGTTGAGGCTCGTGCGAATCCTGGCGCAGTCGTCGTGACGCGATGGACTCACGCCGGTGATGCGCCACTCGAAGTGGCGAACCCGGGCAATGACGAATTGCATTGTATTGCGCTGAACCTGAAGTGGGCTAACTTCACGTTCAGCCATGCCGGCCGGCGCGTCGCGCAGGGTCGAATGACGCCGGGCATTGCGCAGGTCACTGCGCCGGGCGTATCGACCCGAACCATTTTCAACTCGTCCGCCGACCTGGCTCATCTGTTCGTTTCACAGCAGGTATTGGCGGAATGCTATCAGGACCTTTTCGAGGGTGCCAGCGCAGGCGCCATTGTGCTCGACAGTCCCGACATGATCCGCGATCCGGCGCTTGAAAGTCTCATCCAGGCGCTCATTGCCGCACGGAGCAACGGCGCTCTCTTCGGCAAGATGTTCGTCGAGCAGGTGAGCCTCGCCGTCGTGTCGCGAATCGTCGCTCGCCACTATGCTCGCGTTGCTGTTCAGCGTGAGGCGGCACCGTTGCAACCATGGCGTCTGAATCGCGCGATGGATTTTATCGAGGATCACCTGTCTGAGCAGGTCAAGCTGGAAGACATTGCCGCGAGCGTGGGTCTCTCGCGTATGCACTTCGCCTCGCAGTTTCGGCGCGCCACCGGCGTGCGGCCTCATGAGTATCTGCTGAAACGACGTATCGACCGCGCGCAGCAACTGTTGCGATCGTCCCAGCAAAGAGTGCTCGACGTCGCGCTCGAGTGCGGCTTCCAGTCGCATGCGCATTTCGCGACCGTGTTCAAGAAAATAGTCGGCGAGACACCCGCTTCCTGGCGGGCGATGGTGGATCACCCCGTGGCTGCCGTCTCGCCAACGCGTTGCTCAGAAGAGGCAGCAACATCATGAACATCGCTGCCATGAATCGCCCGCGGCCGTTCCGCGCATTCCCTGTACCAGGCACTCGCGGATACCGGCGCTCCTCCTTGCACTGGCGTCTACACCCGAGCCGTCGTCAATGTCCAGAGATTGCGAGAATCCACACGCTATCGAACTGGTCTTCCGGGCGAACACGGTCTGGCGAGCGTCTTTCGCCTAGCTGCGACCGTACGCCGCCAGAAACTCATCGGATGCGACGTGGTCAGCCAAAGCGCGCAATGCGGAGGCGGAATCGCTCCCAAGGACCTGTTCGACTCGCTGATTTGCGGTAGCCCAGAGCACAAGAGCCTCGTGCAGCCGCGCCTCCCCAGCGGTGGTGAGCGCTCCGCGCTTCGCCCGTCTGTCGTGCTCGTCGGGCTGCAGTTCGACAAAACCATCTCGGACGAGGGGTCGGAGCGCATGTGTAACGGCAGAAATCTGGATCGCAAGTTTCGTCGCCAGATCCTGGAGCGTGGGGGCCTGGCCCCCGGACTCGGCAGTCATGCGCTCGATTTCCGCCAGCAATCCCACCTGAGTGGCCTTCAGCCCGAGCGGTGCGAGCGCATCGTCGTACAGCGTGCCCAACCGGCGCGCGGCGCGCCTGAGCGCAGTGTTTGTGCACACCAACGACTCGAAGATGCTCTTTTCTTCGTTCCGGGGCACGCGCGGGCTGCCAGCGCCCGCCATATCAGCAGATTTCTTCTTCATGGCGTAAGGATCGTTGAGTACTGCAGTATTGACAAGCCCCCGCAACATTTGTTTCCGCAGATCGGCACGGTCGACACCCGGCGCCCCTCTGCAATCGGGGCTGCCGCCTTCAGTTCGATCGCTGAAACTTTCTTCTGACGAAAAATAGTTGAGCACTTCACTATTGACACGAGCCCATAGCATGGCTTTATACTTGAGCCCTCAATCAATATGGTTGAAGGCTCAACCTAACCCACTGGAGTAGCAAAATGACTGCAAGCAACAAAACCGCCCTGGTCACCGGTGCCTCGTCAGGCATTGGCGCCGTCTATGCCGACCGTCTGGCTGCGCGCGGCTACGACCTGATCCTGGTTGCCCGGCGCGCGGATCGCCTGTCGGCACTGTCGCAGAAATTGTCGGAAACCTATGGCGTCAAGGTTCAGGTCCTGGTAGCGGACCTCGCCAAGGAAGCTGATCTCGCCAAGGTCGAGCACGTGCTGGCCAGCGATTCCAGCGTGACACTGCTGGTCAACAATGCTGGCCTGGCGCGCTTCACCCCGTTGGGGAAGACGCCCGTCAGCGACTCGATGGCACAGATCAATCTCAACATCGTGGCACTGACACGACTCACCCACGCTGTGCTGCCCCGTTTCCTCGAACGCAATGAAGGGGACATCATCAATGTTGCGTCGGTGCTGTCGGTCCACTCGTGGGAGGTCAGCTCCGTGTACAGCGGCACCAAGTCTTTCGTTCTGGCATTCAGCCGCGGTCTCCAGGATGAATTGAAGAACACGGGTGTGAGACTGCAGGTTGTTCTGCCGGCGACCACGGCAACCGAGATCTGGGACGAGTCGGGTATCCCTCTGTCGGCCTTGCGCCAGGAGAGTGTGATGAGCACCGAAAACATGGTCGATGCAGCCCTGATTGGTTTTGACCGAGGCGAGAAGTTGACGTGGCCGTCGGTCGCTGATGAAAGCCTGTGGGAAAAGTACGACGCCGCTCGCGCCGCTCTGTTCGCCGCTACCCAGACCGGCACGCCCGCGCCGCGCTATCAGAAGGCGTAACGCGCGCGAAGCTGCGGGTCGCCCACATCTTTGAGTGACGGGACATTCGCCGTTGCCGGAATCCTGTTTCCGACAACGGCGGTATCGGCGCTCGACACGATTTGCCCCACGGCGGCGCCAATAGATCGAGTGTCACGGCGACGCCATGGCGGTTCGATATCGGAATCACACTGCCCGTGCGCTTGCACCTCCCCTTCGCTGTTGTCTCGATCAATCACGGGACGACGGATAAGCAAGGCGAAATTGAACACGCAGCTATTGAGCACATGCAATTCAAAGAGCACGTTTAACCAGAAGGTAAGTGGGTAAATGAACATCGGAATTCCAACG
>NZ_JARESQ010000027.1:0-88063 GCF_046028085.1 Paraburkholderia sp. RL17-380-BIE-A | reverse complement strand
GCCAAGCCAAGCCAAGCCAAGCCAAGCCAAGCCAAGCCAAGCCAAGCCAATTGCGAAGCGCGAAGCGCCCGCCAAGCGCCAGGAACTGCCAGCCGGCCGCACCACGAACACCGACCAGGCGCCGACTGAACGCCGACCTAAGCGCCGACCTAAACGCCCACGCCGAACAGCGCCATCGTCCCGAGAATCACGAACATCACCGCCGCGATGCCGTGCACGAGTTTGGTCGGCAGCCGATGCGCGAAACGGTCGCCGAGCAGGATCGCGGGCACGTTGGCGATCATCATGCCGAGCGTGGTGCCCGCCACCACGCCGAAGAAGTCGTGAAAACGCGCGGCGAGGGCCACCGTGGCGATCTGCGTCTTGTCGCCCATTTCCGCGAGAAAGAACGTCACCACGGTCGCGCCGAACACGCCGAAGTGCGTGCGGCTGGTATTGGCCTCGTCGTCGTCGAGCTTGTCCGGAACGAGAATCCACAGCCCCATGCCGATGAACGATACGGCCAGTGCCCAGCGCATGATGGTCGGCGTGAGCAGAGAGCCGAGCCAGGCGCCGAGTGCGCCCGCGCAGGCATGATTGACGAGCGTGGCGACGAGCACGCCGAGAATGATCGGCAGCGGCTTGCGATAGCGTGCCGCGAGGACGAGCGAAAGCAATTGCGTCTTGTCGCCGATCTCGGCGAGCGCGACTGCTCCGGTCGAAATGAGAAAAGCGTGATCCACGTTGTGTCGATTCCCCGGGCCGAGAGATGAACGAGCGACGACCCACGACACGCCGGGCCCTGTTGCGGCGGTGTGTGGATCATCGGTCTCGCCAGGCCAGAGGCTGCGGCTGCCATGGCCGTGCAGGCCAAGTCTGTTGACAGGCGCCCCCGCGAACCACACGTGCGACGCACCCGATGACAGCGGTGCGCACGTGCCGCGAGGCGGCTACTCCCCAATGAGGGACGGAGTATAACAGGCATGGCGCCAGCCGATAATCGACTCCGTCAGCCGCGGACGCCATTGCATCTCCCAAATGGCGGGCTTGAGATAGGGCAGGCGTCGTCGACCGGTTATAAGGTCGGCAGTTGCCGACACGGAAACCTTCCAATCTGAAACATTGTTTAAGAAAGTTAGTTGAAAGTAATGATGTAATTCCGCGAAATGCTTCTGTGCTCGTGTCGACCGCAACCCGTGTCGCGAGCGGCTTTTGCACCTGGCCGCGCAGCCGGAAATCGCGCCGCAGGCGCGCGCAACGGGTTTTTGGCGGGGCGTCGCTCGATAGATACGGATACAGATGGATACGTCTTTTGTGGCTGATTTATCCCAGAATATTCAGTATGATTCGGCGACCTTAGGGCGCCTGAGGCCATCCTCCAGACAAATCGGCGAGGGTGCCTAAATAAACGGGGCCATGTGCCGTTAAATCGCTGAACCCTATATAAGATCAGACGATTGGATCGACCCCGGCTGGAGATTGCCGGTCCGCGCGGCGCGTACACGCTGTGACGGTGCCGTATTCCGTCAGGCGCTTCAGCCTCTCCTCGCTTCTACGCGCGAACACCGATATGCCCGATCTGCACTGGACCGTTCCGGTCGCTCGCTGGTCTAGCTGGCCTGCTGCCGCATCTGCCGCACCCGATATCGGCTTCATCGAGCCGATCGTGCGGCGCCGTCTGAGCACTCTGTCCAGAGTGGCGCTGAAGGTGGCGCACGACTGTGTCGCCCAGAACGCTGCGCGGGTCGTTTTCGCGTCGCGCCACGGCGAACTGCGTCGCACCACGGATATCCTGCGCGCCATCAGCGCGGGCGAGCCGGTGTCGCCTACCGCTTTCAGCCTGTCGGTGCTCAATGCCATGACCGGCGTGTTCGGCATTGCGCGTGGCGACCGGTCGGCGGCGAGCGCGATTTCGGCCGGCGCGGAAACGCTCGGTTACGCGCTGCTGGAAGCGCACGCACAGTACGCCACCCAGCCGGATTCGCCGATGCTGCTGGTCTATGCGGACGAACCGGCCGACCCGGCTTACGGCACGATCGAAGACGAAGTGCCGGGCGGCGCGATCGCGATCCTGCTCGATAGCGAAACGGTGACGGGCGAATTGGCGTGTGTCGTTTCCCGCGCTGATCTGCGGGAATCCCCGCCGGTGAGTCAAACCACCGCGGCCGAGGGCCGAGTGGCCGAGCGGGAATCCGCGCCGGCGAGCGAACCTGCGGCAAGCGAGGGCAACTCGCCGACCGTTTTCGCGACCCAGAGCCAGGCCGTGCAGCACTGTCTGGAAACCGGGCTGCCCGCCGCGTGGCAAGGCGCGGGCGCCACGTGGCATTGGAGTTGGCATGATCGCGCGGCTTGATTATTGCTGGCGATTCTGCGCGACCGGCATGGCCTTCGTGGTGTTCGGCGTATGCGGCGTGCTGTTCTCGGTGGTGGTCTTTCCGCTTGCGTGGGTGTGGCCGCACCGTGCATCGCGCCAGTTCGCGGTGACGGGCGTGATTCACTGGTTTTTCCGCGCGCTGGTCGCGGTGTTGCAGCGCATCGGCGTGATGGAACTCGAAGTGTCGGGCGTGCAGGCGTTGCGCGCAGAGGGGCCGGCGATCGTGGTCGCCAACCACCCGACTTATCTCGACGTGATGGTGCTCCTGTCGCTCACGCCGCATGCCTGCTGCGTGGTGAAAAACGCGCATTGGAGCAACCCGTGTTTCTGGGGCATCGTGCGTTCGGCGGAGTACGTCAGCAATGCCGATCCCGCGGAGCTCGTCGAGGCCGGCGCGAAGCAGCTGGCCGCTGGCTATACGATGATCATTTTTCCGGAAGGCACGCGTAGCCCCGGGCCGAACCGGTTGCATGCCTTTTCGCGCGGTTTCGCGCATATGGCGCTGAAAGTCGGCGCTCCCATCGTTCCGGTGCTGATGGATTGCGACCCGCCCGCATTCACCAAGCAGATGCGCTGGTACGACGTGCCGGCACGCGCGTTCAGAATGCGCGTGAACGTGCTCGAGCCGCTCGGCGTCGATCAGCTCGCGGCCCATGACACTCCACCGGCTCTCGCGGCGCGCAGCGTGACGAGCGCCGTCGAAGCACACATTACTCAGCACCTGTTCGATTATGGATTCTTTAAAACTGGAAATTAAACAGCTTCTGATCGAAGCGCTCGATCTGGAAGACCTGAGCCCGGCCGATATCGACGACGATGCACCGTTGTTCGATACCGACGGCATCGGTCTCGATTCGATCGACGCGCTCGAAATCGGCATCGTGCTGCGCAAACAATACCAACTGACCATCGCAGCGAACGACGAACGCACGCGCGAACACTTCCGCTCGATCAGCACGCTGGCCGCGCTGGTGGCGAGCCAACGCGAAGCGACGCACGCTGTGAACGAAACAACCAGAAAGGGGGAGTAAATCGTGTCCGAGGCAGAGATTCTGGAGCGCATCCGCGCTATCTTCAAAGAGAACTTCGCGATCGAGCCCGAGCGTGTCACGCCCGAAGCGCATCTGTTCGAGGACCTCGATCTCGACAGCATCGACGCTGTCGACCTCGCGATCAAACTGCAGGAAATGACCGGACGCCGCATCAAGCCGGAAGAGTTCAAGTCGGTGCGCACCGTCGGCGACGTGATCGGCGCGGTCGAGTCCCTGCTCGCGGCACAAGGCTGATGTCCGTCGCGCGCTCGCGAACGCAAGCGGCGGCGCGGCGGGCCGACGAAGCCTCGCCCGGCGCCGGGCGCCACTTCGGCAAAACCGTCGTGCAGGTGCTGTTGAAGCTCGCGTACCCCGCGCTGATCCTGTGCGCGTGGCGCTGGGACACGCCGCGCTACGTCGGCTGCATGCTGTTTGCGATTCTCTGGCTGCAGCGCTGGGCCGGTAGCGGCCCGGTCGCGACTTCGCTGCGGCGGCTCTCCACGATCGACTGGAGCGTGGTCGGTCTGCTGAGCTGTGCGTCGGCGGCGATCGTGCTGACCAATAGCGAATTGCTGTTGCGTCTGTATCCGTCGCTCGTCAATCTGGGCCTGTTGATCGCGTTTGGCGCGACGCTCGTGCGCGGGCCGTCCATGATCGAAAAATTCGCGCGCCTCGGCAACCCGGATCTGTCGCCGGGCGCGGTGCGCCATACGCGGCGCGTGACGCAGGTGTGGTGTGCGTTCTTCGTGCTGAACGGCGTGTTTTCCGCTTATACCGCGTTGTATTGGAGCCGTGCCAACTGGTCGCTGTATAACGGCGCGATTGCGTATGGGTTGATCGGCGTGCTGCTGGTGGCCGAGGTGATCTGGCGTTACCTGGTCGTGCTGCCGCGTGCCGCGCGTTCGGAGGCGGCATGATCGCGTTGCATGATCTGTTGTCGGTGGTTCATGAGAGCGCCGCGTTGCAGGAGCCCGTATGCCGCGATGGCGCCAGGGTGCTCGACCGCGCGGCGTTTCGCGCGCGCGTCGCCGTGTTGATCGCGCTCGTGCAAACGCAGGGCGCGCAACGCTACGCACTCTGTATCAACGATCCGTTCGATTTCGCCTGCGCGCTTTTCGCGCTGCTCGCGTGCGGCAAGGAGCCGGTGATTCCGGCCAACTCGACGCCAGGCTATCTCGCCGATCTCGCCGATGCGTACGACGTGGTGCTGACGGACGCGGATTTGCCGCTGTTCGAGCTTTCGGCCGGAGCCAACCCCGGTGTCAACGCCGAAGCTGAAGTCGACACCGACCTCGATACGTTGGCCCGCGTCAATGCAGCCGCGGCGGAGCACGCCGGAGTCGCCACTGACACCGGCATTGGAAGCGACGAGGCCGCCTCAGAGCACGCCGGAGCCACCACCGCCACCGGCACTGCAAACGCCCAGGCAGCCTCGGCGCACACGTCTCGCGCCGCTCACACAATCGACCCGCAAGCCCCGCTCACGCTCTACACCTCCGGCAGCAGCGGCCGCCCCAAGCCGATCCGCAAGACGCTCGCGCAATTCAACGCCGAAGTGCACACACTGGAACAGCAGTGGGGCGCGTTGATCGGCGACGCGACGATGCTCGCGAGCGTGCCGCATCACCACATTTATGGTTTGCTGTTTCGCGTGTTGTGGCCGCTTGCCGCCGGCCGCGCGTTCGACCGTGCGATCAGCATCGAGCCGTTGCATCTGCAAACGCAGATCGAGCAATGCGGCGCGGCGGTGATCGTCTCGACACCGGCGCAATTGTCTCGCTGGCCCGCCTTGCCTGGCTTCGCGGACTTGACGCCGGCGCCGCGCGCGGTCTTTTCATCGGGCGGCCCGCTGGCGTTTGAAGCCGCGCAGGAATATGCCGCGGCTTATGGCGCCGCGCCGCGCGAAGTCTACGGCAGCACGGAAACCGGTGGCATAGCGTGGCGGCGCCAGGATCAGACAGATGCCTGGCAACCGCTATCCGGCATCGCAGTGCGCCGCGACGAAGACGGTGCGCTGAACGTCCGCTCACCGCATCTCGATCACGCCGGCTGGCATCGTACCGACGACAGGATCGCCTTCGACGCCGATGGCCGTTTCCGTCTGCAAGGCCGGCTCGACCGCGTGCTCAAGCTCGACGGCAAGCGCGTGTCGTTGCCGGAACTGGAAGCGCGCCTCGCGCTGCATCCGTATGTGGCGCAAGCGGCGATCGTGCCGCTCGCCGGCGCCTCGCGCGAGCGCGTCGGCGCCGTCGTAGCGCTGACGGAAGCGGGCGGTGCGGCGCTGCGCGACGAAGGCCGCGTGGCGCTCGCCAAGATCCTGCGCCGACATCTCGCCGAATACTTCGACGTGGTGGTGCTGCCGCGCCACTGGCGTTTTCGGGTCACGCTGCCGTTCGACGCGCGCGGCAAACTGCCGGTGGCCGCCGTGGCGGCCGCGTTCGAACCGCGTAGCGAAGGCGTCGAGGTGCTGGCCGAAGCGCGCAGCGGCGACACACTGCATTACGAGTTGCGCGTGCCGCCCACGCTCGCGCATTTCGCCGGCCACTTTCCCGGCCTGCCGATTCTGCCCGGCGTCGTTCAGGTCGACTGGGCGGTGCGCCTCGCCGCCGACCACTTGCCGGCCGTGCGGGCGGTGGCGTCGATCGATCGTCTGAAGTTCATGGCGCCGGTTTCTCCAGGCGCGGTGCTCGCGCTCACGCTCGCTCACGACGCGGCCCGCCGGCGCCTGCAGTTTGCATACCGCGCGAACGGTCGCGAATGCGCGTCCGGTGTAATCGTCTACGGGGCGCCGGCGTGATGACCTTCTCCCCATGCATCGTCATTCCGATCTACAACCATAAGGACGCGATCGGCGCGACCGTCGCTCATCTCGCGGTTCACGGCCTGCCGTTTTTCGTCGTCGACGACGGCAGCGACGAGGCTACCCAGCAGGTGCTCGCCGCGCTCGCGCAGCAGTACGCAGGGCAGTTCACGCTGCTGCGGCTGCCGGTCAACGGCGGCAAGGGCGCGGCGGTGATGGCGGGGCTGCGCGCCGCGCGCGAGGCCGGCTACACGCACGCGTTGCAGATCGACGCCGACGGCCAGCACGACGCGACCGACGTGCCCCGTTTCATTGAAGCGGCGCGCGCCGAACCGGGCGCGGTGATTCTCGGCCGGCCAATCTATGACGAGAGCGTGCCGAAAGCGCGTCTCTACGGCCGTTATCTCACGCATGTGTGGGTGTGGATCGAAACGCTTTCGCTGACCATCCGCGATTCGATGTGCGGCTTTCGGCTCTATCCGCTGGCGCTGGCCTGCAATCTGATCGACAGCGTGCGGCTGCCCACGCGCATGGACTTCGACATCGAGATCCTCGTGCGTCTGTACTGGCGGCGCGCCGCGTTCCGTTCGATTCCGACGCGCGTCACCTACGCGAGCGACGGCGTCTCGCATTTCGACGTGCTGTGGGACAACGTGCGCATCAGCCGCAGCCATACGCGGCTCGTGTGCGGCATGCTGTGGCGTCTGCCGGTGCTGCTCGCGCACAAGGTGATGCCGCGTCGCGCGGCACTCGCGGGTGAGCAGTGCAAAGAAAATGACCAGGACTGGTGGCGTATCGCCGAACGCGGCAGCCATCTGGGCATGTCGTTGCTCGCGCTCAGTTGCAAGCTCTTCGGCCGACGTTTCACCGCGCTCTGGCTGCACCCGATCGTCGCGTATTTTCTGCTGACGGGCCGCGCCGCGCGCGAGGCCTCCAGCAACTACTTCAGGCATCTCGGCAAGACCGCGCCGCAGGGCGACACGCCGCGTCCCGGCTGGTTGTCCGCGTACCGCCATATGCTGGCGTTCGCGCAATCGGGCTTCGACAAGCTCGCCGCGTGGTCGGGCCGCGTCAACAATGCAGACGTCAAGTTCGAAGATCCTTCGGCGTTCGAAGCATTGGTGAAGAGCGGCAAGGGCGCGCTCGTGATCGGCGCGCATCTCGGCAATCTGGAGATGACCCGCGCGCTCGCCGCGCAGGGCGCATATGCGAAGGTCACGGCGGTCGTCTATACGGAGCACGCGCGCCGTTTCAATAGCGTGCTGGCCTCGGCCAATAGCGAGTTCGCGAAACATCTGCTCGAAGTCAGCGACTTCGGGCCCGAGACCGCGATGATGATGCAGGAGCGCGTCGACGCCGGCGAATTGCTGGTGATCGTCGGCGACCGCGTGCCCGCGCACGAAGCGGGGCGCACGACGGAGGCGCAATTTCTCGGCTCGACCGCGCCGTTCGCGCAAGGGCCCTATGTGCTCGCGCATGCGTTGGGTTGCCCGGTCTATCTGTTCTTCTGTCTGAAAGAGCACGACGGTTACCGCCTGTATTTCGAACCGTTCGCCGAGCGTATCGAGCTGCCGCGCCGCGAACGCGCGCAGCATCTCGCCGCGTGGGCGCAGCGCTATGCCGTGCGGCTCGAACATTATTGCCGCAAGGCACCTTATCAATGGTTCAACTTCTTCGATTTCTGGGCCAGCCCCAAGCGAGGCGCAAATGGCCGAACATGATCTGATCGATGTGCCGAATGCGGGCGCCAACGTGAACAAGGCGGCGGTCGTCATAGGCGGTCGCAAGCTGACGATCGAAGAGGTCGTCGCGATCGCGCAGCATCGCACGCCGGTTGTGTTGAGCGCCGATCCGGCGTGGCGCGCGCGCATCCAGCGCGGCGCGGATTTTCTGCGCCGGCATCTCGCCGCGGGCGCGACCGTGTACGGCGTGAACACCGGTTACGGCGACGCCTGCGTGGTCGACGTGCCGATGGAGCTGGTCGAAGCGTTGCCGCTGCAACTCACGCGTTATCACGGCTGCGGGATGGGCCAGTATCTCGACGACGCGCAAACGCTCGCGGTGATCGCCGCGCGGCTCAACTCGCTTGCTTATGGTTTTTCCGGCGTGCGTCCGGTGTTGCTCGAACGTCTGGCCGATCTGGTCAATCATCGTGTGTTGCCGCGCATTCCGTCGGAAGGCTCGGTCGGCGCGAGCGGCGATCTCACGCCGCTCTCGTATTTGGCCGCCGCGCTCGCGGGCGAACGCGACGTGATGTTCGAAGGGCAGTTGCGCAATGTGCGCGAGGTGTGGAGCGAACTCGGCCACACGCCGCTCACGCTCGCGCCAAAAGAAGGGCTCGCGCTGATGAACGGCACCGCCGTGATGACCGGTCTCGCCTGTCTCGCGTTTGCGCGCGCCGATCATCTCACGCGGCTGACCGCGCGGCTGACGGCGCTCTGCACGGTCGCGCTCGACGGCCGTGCCGCGCATTTCGACGCGATGCTCTTCGAAGTGAAGCCGCACGCCGGCCAGGCCGAAGCGGCGGCATGGATCCGCGACGATCTGTCCGGGCGCGACGACACGCCGGGTCACCGTCTGCAGGACCGCTAT
The DNA here is from genome assembly GCF_046028085.1 of Paraburkholderia sp. RL17-380-BIE-A. Classification (NCBI taxonomy): domain Bacteria; kingdom Pseudomonadati; phylum Pseudomonadota; class Betaproteobacteria; order Burkholderiales; family Burkholderiaceae; genus Paraburkholderia; species Paraburkholderia sp. RL17-380-BIE-A. The sequence continues at coordinate 79,287 of NZ_JARESQ010000027.1, read as the reverse complement.
TCGATTCGCTGCGCGCCGCATGTGATCGGCGTGGCGCGCGACGCGCTCTCGTGGGTGCGCCGCGATGTCGAGAACGAACTGAACAGCGCGAACGACAACCCGCTGATCGACCCGGACAATGAACGCGTGCTGCACGGCGGCAACTTCTACGGCGGCCATATTGCGTTCGCGATGGATTCGCTGAAGGTTGCGGTCGCCAATCTTGCCGATCTGATGGACCGGCAACTCGCGCTCCTCGTCGACGTCAATTTCAATAACGGCTTGCCGCGCAATCTGTCGGGCGCCACGTCCGCGCGCGCCCCGATCAATCACGGGTTCAAGGCGGTGCAGATTTCGTCGTCCGCATGGACCGCTGAAGCGTTGAAAAACACTATGCCCGCAAGCGTGTTCTCGCGCTCCACCGAGGCGCACAACCAGGACAAGGTCAGCATGGGCACGATTGCCGCGCGCGATTGTTTGCGCGTGCTGGAGTTGACCGAGCAGGTCGCCGCCGCGCATACGCTCGCAACGGTGCAAGCCGCCCGGCTGCGCTTGAAGATCGACAGCGGAACGCCGGTTCCCTCGCCGCTGCGAACGTTTATGGACAGGGTGAGCGCGCAGTCGCCATTCGTCGACGAAGATCGCGCACTGGAACACGAGCTGCGCGCACTGACCGCGCGCATTGCCGCGTGCGATCTGCTGCAGGACTATCGCGGAGGATCGAACACATGAGCGCTTCCCGCAAAGTGCTGAGCGCGAGCGCGACGGTGGAAGTGCCGTTCCACGACGTCGACGCGATGAACGTGTGCTGGCACGGGCATTATCTGAAGTACTTCGAGATCGGCCGCGCGGCGCTCTTGCGCGCGTTCGACTACGACTATCGCGAGATGCAGGCTTCGGGCTACCTGTGGCCGATCGTGGAAGCGCATCTGAAGTACGTGCGGCCGGCCACCTACGGGCAGCAGATCGAAGTGCGCACGCAACTGCTCGAACACGAAAACCGCCTGAAAATAGGCTATGAAATCGTCGATTGCGCGTCCGGCACGCGGTTGACCAAGGGCTACACGATCCAGGTCGCGGTCGACGCGGCCACGCAGGAGTTGCAGTTCGTCTCGCCGCCGGTCGTATTCGAGAAACTGGAGCGCGTATGGGGACGATGAAATTGCGCGCCGTGCTGGTGGGAGCATTGAGCGCATTGAGCGTGACGGGCGTCCTCAGCATGTTCGCTGTGACCGCATGGACGCAGCCCGCCTTGGCGGCATCGACGACCCAGGCCGCGCCTGCCGCGGGCAACCCCGCACTCGTTTCGCAGATCGCCGCGCACCTCGCGCAAGCCAAGGGCGTGCGCGCGCAATTCACGCAGACGCAAACGCTCGCCGCGATGAAGCAGCCGCTCGTGAGCACCGGCTCGCTGCTATTTTTCCGCGAGCGCGGCGTGATCTGGCAGATCGACAAGCCCTACAAAGCCACCTATGTCATCACCGATGCCGGCGTCGCCGAAGTCGATGCCAACGGCCAGCGCGTCACGACTCACAGCGCACAGGGCACGCGCGGCGTCGCGCAAGTCTCGAAGATGATGCGCGCCATGCTCGGTGGCGATCTGTCGGCGCTCTACTCGCAATTCGACGTAGAGGCTCAAGGCAGCGCCGCGCAGTGGCGCATGCAACTGACGCCGAACCAGCCGCAGATCGCCCAGTCGATCAAAGGTCTGGCGATGAGCGGCGGCGACTATCTGCAGAGCTTGCGCATCACGCTGGCGAACGGCGACATCACCCAGCTCGACTTCGCGAAGAGCGCGGCCGTGAGCGACCTCACCGCGGCTGAACGCGGCTTGCTCGGGGCGCCGTAATGGACATGCTGCAACAGCGGTCCACGAAACAGGCGTGGGGCATGCGCGCCGCGTGGCTGCTGCTCGCGCTCGTCGCGGCGCTGTATTGCGGTTGGCGGTTCGCCGGACCGTCGCCGCTGCAAACCAATCTGCTTGCGCTATTGCCCGCGACCGAGGCCGATCCCGTCGCGGAAAAGGCGGTGGATACGCTCGCGAGCGCGCTCGGCGACCGCACCGTTTTTCTCGTCACCAGCAACAACGACGCGCACGCGAAAGCCGCGGCCAAACAACTGGGCGCGGCACTGCAAAAGAGCGGCGCGTTCGGTTCGGTGACGGCGGAGTTGCCGCCGTTCGATCTGTCGCAGATATCGGCGCTGTATATGCCGTATCGATTCGGCTTGCTGGCGCCGACGGACCGCACGGCATTGGCGGGCGGCGCGACGGGCGCCACGTTGCGCGACACGCTCGCCCAGCGCATCTATAGCCCGCTGCACGGCGGACTGACCACGCCGCTCGCCGACGATCCGTTCGGCTGGCTCGAACACTGGCTCGGTGGCCTGCCGCTCGCCACCTCGAATCTCGAACTCGAAGACAACATGCTGGTCGCGCATCAGGGCGCCGCCACCAGCGTGCTGATCGTCGCGACGCTGCCGGGTTCCGCCTACGAAACGAAGACGCAGCACGCCGTGCTCGCTGCGCTGGTCCAAGGCGAAAGCGCGTTGAAGCCGTCGTTCCCCGACGTCTCGGTGGCGCGGACCGGCGCCGTGTTTTACGCGGAAGCGGCGCGCAGTGCATCGGAACATGAAGTGCATCTGATCGGCATTGCTTCGCTGTGCGGCGTCGCACTCCTGATGATGTGGGTGTTCCGCTCGCCACGTCTGCTGCTGCTCGGCTTCGTCTCGACCGCGCTCGGCATTGTCTGCGCGCTGGCGGTGACGATGCTGGTGTTCGGCAAACTGCATCTGTTGACGCTGGTGTTCGGCACGAGCCTGATTGGTGAGGCCGTCGACTATTCGATCCAGTACTTCGTGGTGTATCTCGGCGCGCAACGCGATTGGGACGCGCGGCGCGGCGCGCGCGCCGTGCGTCCCGCGTTGAGCGTGGCGCTCGCGACAAGCCTGCTCGGCTACGCGATCCTCGCCTGGGTGCCGTTTCCCGCGCTCAAGCAGATTGCCTGTTTCGCGATGGCGGGCATCACGACGGCCTTCGCGTCCGTGCTGTGGTTGCTGCCCGCGCTGCTCACTCGCGCGCCCAGACGCAGCCCCAAGCGCGTGTTCGCGGGCGCGGCGCGTGTGCTGACGGTGTGGCATCGCACGATCGGCGGCAAGCGGGCGTGGTTAGTGGCGGCGCTGCTGCTGTTGCTGGCGATTCCCGGCTGGCTGCGTCTAACCAGCGACGACGATATCCATCTGCTGATCCAGCGCGACCCGGCGCTCGTCGCGCAGGAAGACAAGGTGCGCGCGGCGGTCGGCGTGGATAACAGCGCGCAGTTTTTCGTGGTGCGCGGCGAGACGCCGGAGCTCGTGCTGCAGCGCGCCGAAGCGTTGGGCACGAAACTGGATGCGCTGAACGGCACGGCGAACAAGGTCGGCAGCTATCAGTCGGTCGCGCAATTCGTGCCGTCCGCGAAACGGCAGAGTGAAGACCGCGCGTTGCTCGCGCAACACGTGTTCGACGAGCGCGCCGCACTGCGCGCCACACTCCTGCAAGCAGGCTTCAAGGACGAAGTCGCCGACGCGTGGCTCGCTGCGTATGCGAAACCGCAAGCCCCGCTGACGGTCGATACGTGGCTCGCCGCACCCTGGTCGCAACCGTACAAACACCTTTGGCTCGGCGAAGTCGACTCGTCGACGAAAGCCTATGCCGCTGTTGTCATTCCGCAAGGCGTGACGCCGCAGAACGAACCCGCGCTGATCGCGACGGCGCAGAGCTTGCCCGGCGTTGTGTTCGTCGACAAGGCCGCCAGCGTGTCGAAACTGTTCGGCGCGTATCGCGTGGATAGCGGTTGGTGGCTCGGCGGCGCGCTAGCTCTCGTGCTCGTTCTGTTGATGCTGCGCTACCGCGTGCGCGGCGGCATCGCCGTGACTTTGCCGGTGCTGCTTGCCGTGGGCGTCACGCTCGCCGTATTCGGCTATGCGCGCGTACCGCTCAATCTGTTCAACTGGCTCGCGCTGATGCTCGTGCTCGGCGTGGGCGCAAACTATGCGGTGTTCCTGCGCGAAGGCTGCCAGCGCGCGGACGCCGATCTCGGCGCGGTGTGGACGGGGGTGTTGTTGTCCGCGGCCACCACGCTGTTGTCGTTCGGCATGCTCGGCATGAGCGCGATGCCCGCGCTGAAGAGTTTCGGCGCGACGCTCGCGCTCGGCATCGCGGTCTCGGTGCTGCTCGCGCCGATAGGCATGCCATCGGAATCAAGGAGGGCCGCATGAAGGTGCCATCAGTTTATTTGCACGCGCTCGGCATGATCAACGCGCTCGGCGGCGACCTCGACAGCATCGTGCCGGCGCTCGCCGCCGGTCATTCGCCGGGTATGGCGAATGCGCATACGGGAATCGGCGAGGCGTTCGTCGGTAGCGTGTTCACGCCGCTGGAGATGGCGCCGCGCGCCGAACTCGCCCGCTACGACTGCCGCAATAACCGCCTGCTGCTCGCCGCGCTGGCGCAGATCGCACCGGCCATCGACGCGGCCCGCGAGCGCTACGGCGCGCACCGCGTCGGCGTGGTGCTCGGCACCAGCACGTCGGGCATCGAAGCGGCCGAGGCCGCGTTCGTCTATCAGGCGCAGGCAGGCGATCTGCCGGCCAACTTCAACTACCGGCAAATGGAGATCGGCACGGCCGCGCCATTCGCCGCCGCCGCGCTCGGCCTGCGAGGTCCGGCGTTCACCATTTCGACCGCGTGCACGTCGAGCGCGAAGGCGTTTGCGTCGGCGCGCCGGCTGTTGCAATTGCACCTGTGCGACGCCGTCGTGGTGGGCGGAGTCGATTCGCTGTGCGAGTTGACGGTGCAGGGTTTCGCCTCGCTTGAATCGACCAGCGCCACGCGCACCAATCCGATGAGCCGCAATCGTTGCGGGATCAATGTCGGCGAAGGCGCGGCGGTGTTCCTCATGAGCCGCGATGAAGCGGCAGTGCGCCTCGCGGGCGTGGGCGAATCGAGCGACGCGCATCACATTTCCTCCCCGGACCCGCAGGGCGTGGGCGGCGAGATCGCGCTGCGCGCGGCGCTTGCCGAGGCGGGCGTCGAAGCGTCGGCGATCGGCTACGTGAATCTGCATGCCACTGCCACGCGCAAGAACGACGAGATGGAAGCCAACCTGATGTCGCGCGTTTTTCCCGGCGGCGTGGCGACGAGCGGCACCAAGCCGTTGACCGGCCACCAACTCGGCGCGGCGGGCGCCACCGAACTCGGCTTCGCGTGGCTGACGCTGGCGCGTGAGAACGTGGCGTTGCCGCGGCATCTGTGGGATGGCGAAGCCGATCCGTTATTACCGGTGCTGGATCTGGTCGAGAGCGAACGTTTCCTGCCGCGAAGCGGCGCGCAATTCGTAATGAGCAATTCATTCGCTTTCGGCGGCAGCAACGTCAGCCTCGTTCTTGCCCGATGAGTTGCCCGATGAGTCACGCGATGAATCCGCCGCCCACCGTTGACGAACTGCTCCAGCAGCCGATCGAAGCGATCATCCCGCATCGCGGCACCATGTTGCTGATCGACGCCGTGGACACGTTCAGCGCAGAAACGCTGAGCGCGCGCGCCACGGTCCGCGCCGACGCGTGGTATGCCGATGCCGACGGCGCGATGCCCGCGTGGATCGGCATCGAACTGATGGCGCAGGCGATCGCCGCGCACGTCGCATTGCTGGCCATGCGCGGCGGCGGCCGAGCGCGTCCCGGTGTACTGCTCGGCTCGCGCAGCTACAAGGCATTGCAACCGTCGTTCGCCGCCGGCGCGCACCTGTCGATCCACGTCACGGAACTGCTGCGCAGCGAAGAAGGCCACGGCGCATACGAATGCACGATCCGCCACGGCGACATGGATTGCGCCGAAGCGGTCATCAAGGTTTTTCAACCGCCCGATTTTCAGTCATTCATTGAAGGGAGTTTCAGTTCATGAGCCGGCGTGTTCTCGTTACCGGCGCAAGCCGCGGCATTGGCCGCGCGATTGCGTACAAGTTGGCCGCCGACGGCTTCGCGGTCTCCGTGCATTGCCGCACGGGACGCACCGAAGCCGACGCGGTTGCGACGGGCATCGCCGCGCAGGGCGGCACGGCGCGCGTGCTGCAATTCGACGTGCGCGAGCGCGCCGTATGCCGCGAAGTGCTTGAAGCGGACGTCGCGGCACATGGCCCTTACTACGGCATCGTGTGCAGCGCGGGCGCGACCCGCGATGCCGCGTTCCCCGCGCTCACGGAAGAAGACTGGGACATCGTGATCGAAACCGGTCTCGATTCGTTCTATAACGTCGTCCATCCGTTGACCATGCCGATGGTGCGGGCCCGCAAGGGCGGCCGCATCGTCACGATCGCTTCGGTGTCCGGCGTGATGGGCAATCGCGGCCAGGTCAACTACAGCGCGGCGAAAGCCGGCTTGATCGGCGCGACCAAGGCGCTCGCCGTCGAACTGGCGTCGCGCAGCATCACCGTCAATTGCGTCGCGCCGGGTCTGATCGAAACCGGCATGCTCGACGACATGCCGCTCGAACAGGCGTTGAAGACGGTGCCGATGAACCGCGTCGGCCAGCCTGCCGAGGTGGCGTCCGTGGTCAGCTTCCTGATGTCGGATGCGGCCTCGTATGTCACGCGCCAGGTGATCGGCGTCAACGGCGGGATGATCTGATGAAGCGCGTCGTCATTACCGGCATGGGCGGCGTCACGGCGTTGGGCGATAGCTGGGACGTCATCGAAACGCGTTTGAGGAGCGGCGTGAACGCCGTGCGGCGCATGCCCGAGTGGGATTACTTCGAGTCGCTGCATACGCGTCTCGCGTGCCCGCTGCCGGACTTTACGACGCCCGCGCACTATCCGCGCAAGAAGACCCGCTCGATGGGCCCGGTCTCGATGTACTCGGTGCGCGCGAGCGAACTGGCGCTCGCCGACGCCGGCCTCGCCGACAATGCGCTCATCGGTGACGGCCGCATGGGTGTGGCCTATGGTTCGTCGTCGGGCTCGGTGCAGCCGATCCGCGCGTTCGGCACGATGCTCGAAACCGGCTCGATGGGCGACGTCACGTCGAACAGCTACGTGCAGATGATGCCGCACACCACCGCGGTCAATGTCAGCCTGTTCTGGGATCTGAAGGGGCGAATCATTCCGACCTCATGCGCGTGCGCGTCGGGCAGCCAGGCCATCGGCTACGCGTATGAAGCGATCCAGACCGGCAAGCAGACGCTGATGCTGGCGGGCGGCGCGGAGGAACTGTCGGGCCCGGCGGTCGCCGTGTTCGACACGCTATACGCCACCAGCACGCGCAACGACGAGCCGCATCTCACGCCGCGTCCGTTCGACGCCGCGCGCGACGGCCTCGTGGTCGGCGAAGGCGCGGCCACACTGGTGCTCGAAGAATACGAGCATGCGGTGGCGCGTGGGGCGCGCATTCACGCGGAGATTGTCGGCTTCGGCTGCAACTCGGACGGCGCGCATATGACGCAGCCCACCGCCGAAACCATGGCGCTCGCGATGCAACTCGCGCTCAAGGACGTCCAACTGCCGCCGGAAGCGATCGCGTACGTGAATGCGCATGGCACCTCGACGGATCGCGGCGATATCGCCGAAAGCCATGCGACCGCGCAGACCTTCGGCGCGCGCATGCCGATCAGTTCGCTCAAGAGCTATGTCGGCCACACGCTCGGCGCGTGCGGCGCGCTCGAAGCGTGGTGGACCATCGAGATGATGAAGCGCAACTGGTATGCGCCGACCTTGAATCTGACGAACGTCGATCCGGCGTGTGCACCGCTGGATTACATCGTCGGCACGGGTCGGGAGATCGATGCCGAGCATGTGATGAGCAACAATTTCGCATTCGGCGGCATCAACACGTCGCTGATTTTCAGGCGCGTTCGATGAGCGTGGCGCTGCAACGCGTGGTCGTGACCGGCATGGGGATCGTGTCGTGTCTCGGCAATACGCTCGACGAGGTGTCCGCTGCGCTGCGCGCGGGTCGCTCGCGTATCGGGCGGATCGACGCCTGGCGTGAACGTGGTTTTGCCTCGCAGGTGGCGGGCGTGGCGTCGGTTGCGCGCGAGCCCCTGTTCGAGCGCAAGCTCGAACGCTTCATGGGCGACACCGCGCGGTTCGCCTGCCATGCCGCGCGCAAAGCGATCAGCGACGCCGGGCTCGATGCCGCGGCATTGCGCTCGCCGCGCGCCGGCGCGGTGATTGGTTCGGGCGTCGGCACGATGTCCAGTTACGACGCGGCCGTGGCGATCGCGCAAGCTCGCGGCGTCGACAAGGTGCCACCGTACACCGTGCCGCATGTTATGAGCAGCACCGCGTCGGCCAATGTCGCGCAGGTGTTCGGGCTCGAAGGGGTCAGCTATTCGCCGTCGTCGGCGTGCACAACGTCGGCGCTCGCGATCGGCCAGGCGATGCAACTGATTCAGACCGGCCGCCAGCAGATCGTACTGGCCGGCGGCAGCGAGTCGCTGCACGACAACACGACGTTGATGTTCGACGCAATGGGCGCGCTGTCGCGCCGCTTCAACGACACGCCCCAGCGCGCGTCACGTCCCTATGACACGGAGCGCGACGGTTTCGTGATCGCCTCGGGCGGCGGCGTGCTGGTGCTCGAAGCACTCGATCACGCACTAGCACGCGGCGCGTGCATCTACGCGGAACTCACCGGATTCGGCGACTGCACGGATAGCACCGGCATGGTCGCGCCGCGCGCGGCGGGTATCGCCCGCGCCATGCGCGGCGCGCTGAACGAAGCGGGCAAGCGGCCCGACTACGTCAACACGCACGCACCGTCTACTCCGCTTGGCGACCTCGAGGAGCTGCGCGCGTTGAACGAGGTGTTCGGCGCGGCGTTCGAGCGTGGCGTGCCGGCGTTTTCGTCGACGAAGGGCATGACCGGGCATCCGCTCGGCGCGAGCGGCGCCCACGAGGCGATCTACACGCTGCTGATGATGCGCGATGGCTTTATCGCGGGCACGGCGGGAATCGACACGCCGGAGCCGGCAGTCGTCGACATGCCGCTCGTGCGTGCGACGCGCGAAGCGCGCATCGGCACGGCGATGTCGGTTTCATTCGGGTTCGGCGGCAGTTGCGCGAGCTTGATGTTCGAAGCATGGCAGGGCGGCTGAGACGGCCGCGACTTTAAAAAAACGAGGGCAAGAAAAATGAAAAGAACAGCTGTATTGGGTGCGCTGGCAGTGGTGATGTTGACGCAGGCGGGATGCGCCACGCAAGTGAAGTCGCTGCCGCTCGCGGCGGCCGGCGGTGAATCGCGCGGCAACGTGCCGGTGTATTTCGGCCAGCAGCCTCACCCGGCGGTCAGGACGCAATTGGGCGACGTGTCGTACTCGGTGCGGATCGCGCGCAAGGTCGCCGGTCCCGACGACGCCTGCCATGAAGCGCTAGCCGAAGCCGTGCGGAAGCTGCGCGCGGCGGCAAACGAACGCCACGCCAATGCCGTGATCGACGTGTCGACACGCTTCCATAGCAGCGAGAGCAATTCGTCGACCGACTTCACCTGCGGGGTCAGTCCTAGCGCGGCCGCGATTGCGGTGAAGGGGCAACTCGTCGTGCTGGAAGCGAACTGAGCCGGATCCGGATAGAACGCAATAGAACTCACCAGAGCAATAACAAGGACCAAGGAGTCTCAATGAAACGCCATGTGCTGTTTGCTGCATTGTTCGCAGCGGTTGCCACGTTGAGTGCCGCGCCGGCTTTTGCTCGCGACACGGTCAACTACTATCCGCTCGATCAGGCCTTGCAAAGCGAACCCGGCAAGGTGAGCGACGACATCGCGCTGTATTTCGCGGGTCAGCACCATCCGGCCGTCTCGAAGACGATGGGCGAGTTCGCCACCAACAAGAAGACCAACGCGTTCGGCAAGAGCGACTTGCAAGCGTGCCAGCACGTTTTCCTCTCGGCGGTGATCGAATTGCAGGAACGCGCGCGCAAGGAAGGCGGCAACGCGGTGATCAACATCAAGAGCAATTACAAGAACGAATTGCGTGAGAGCGCGACCGAGTACACCTGCGGCGCGGGCGCGGTGATCGCCGGCGTGGCGTTGACGGGTGAGGTGGTGACGTTGCGCAAGTAAGCGCGGATCCGTGCGCATCAGCACGAACTCGTGCGAGAGGTAGCGAGAAAAAGCGGGAAGGCGGCGCAGTTGCTGCCGCTCCGCGCTGTTTTAAAGCACCGGGCTCGTGCCTTGCTGCATGACTGCCGGGTGCGTTGTAAGGCTTAGCCGGCTTTGATCGCCGCGACATTGACCAGCGTTTCACGACGCTTGCCGGGTTGCGGACGATACAGGCCGAGCCGTTCGAGTAGACCGAAGTCTTTCGCGCGGCTCCACCAGAGATAGGGCAGCGAGACGTTACGCTCGCTAAAGTTGAAGCCGCCGCGGCGGATCATGTCGAGGTAACCGTCAGCGCTTTTTTGCACCTGCATGGGATGACGGAACAGTAGCCGGATCACCCACGATTTGATGTACGCATCCGTGGATTCGGCGAACAGCAGAATGCCGCCGGGTTTGAGCACACGGCGGAACTCGGCGAGCGCGCGCTCCTGCTCGACGAGATGATGGAAAGTCTGATGGCAGAACACGATATCGGCGCTCGCGTCGGGCAACGGCAGCTTCGCGCAGTCGCCATGCAGCAGTTCGATATTGGCCAGTTTGTCGCGGCAGGCGCGGGCCGCGTGCGCGGCGAGCGTCAACGAAGGCTCGTGGAAGTCGATGCCCACGATGCGGCGCGGCGCGAACGCGTCGGCGAGCAGACGGAAGGACAGACCCTGGCCGCAACCGGCGTCGACGATTACCGGCGTCTCGGGCGAGGGCGTGTCGATGAGACGTTTGAGGTCGTTGATCGCGACCCGCAGTACATGGTGTTCCCAGGTGTAGGTACGCAGGAACCAGTTCCCGAAAGCCGTTTCCGGCACGTAAGGGACACGGGATGATTCAGATGGCGACACGCTGGGCTCCCCGGCGAAATAGTGTTTTTGTTGTCAGAGTGTAATTGCAACGAGATGTAAGGATGCAGCGAATCGCTGCTCCGGGCAAGCCAAACGATTGAGGCAAATTTGAGTACACATTCGTCAAAGCGTACGACGGTCGATGTCGTGATCATCGGTGCCGGACCGGCAGGCGCGGTCGCGGCGGCGTTGCTGCGCAAGGCCGGGCGCTCCGTGCTGGTGCTGGAGCGCCAGCACTTTCCGCGCTTCTCCATTGGCGAGAGCCTGCTGCCGCAAAGCATGGCTTACCTCGAAGAGGCCGGCATGCTGCAGGCCGTGGTCGAAGCCGGCTTCCAGTACAAGAACGGCGCGCATTTCGTGTATCGCGATCAGTCGTCGGCGTTCGACTTCCGCGACAAGCACTCGCCGGGCTGGGGCACCACCTATCAGGTCGAACGCGCGGTGTTCGATGACATTCTGATTCGCTGCGCGGCAGAGCAGGCCGCCGACGTGCGCTTTGGGCATACGGTGCGCGCGGTTCACACCGGCGCCACGCCGTTGGTCGATGTGGTCGATGAAGCGGATTACGCGTATCAGGTCGAAGCGCGTTTCGTGTTCGACGCGAGCGGCTTCGGCCGCGTGTTGCCGCGTTTGCTGAACCTCGAAGCGCCGACTCGGATGCCGACGCGCGCCGCGATTTTCACGCATGTGCAGGACGGCATTCCGGCCGGCGTGACCGACCGCAACAAGATCTGCGTGGCGACGCATCCGGAGCGCCGCGACGTGTGGTTCTGGATGATTCCCTTGGCGGGTGGGCGCTCGTCGGTAGGTTGTGTCGCCGAGGCGAGTTTTCTCGACGTGCCGGATGCCGAACGCGACGCGAAGTTGCGCGAGTTGATCCAGCAGGAGCCGACGCTAAACCGCCTGATCGGCAACGCGCCGTTTTTGATGCCGGTGCGTCACATCGGCGGCTATGCAGCGAACGTGGAGCGTCTGCACGGGCCGGGTTACGCGCTGCTCGGCAACGCGGGCGAGTTTCTCGATCCGGTGTTTTCGTCCGGTGTGACGATCGCGCTGCGCTCGGCGCATCTTGCTGTTCAGACCTTGAACCGGCAACTGGACGGCGAACAGATCGACTGGTCGGCTGCTTATGACGTGCCGTTGCGCAAGGGCATCGATACGTTCCGCGCTTTCGTCGAGCGCTGGTACACGGGCGCGCTGCAGGACATCATTTTCTATCCGGAGCAGACGCCGTCGATTCGCCGCATGATCAGCGCGGTGCTGGCGGGTTACGCGTGGGACGAATCGAATCCGTATGTCGCCGATCCGGTGCGGCGGCTGAACGCGCTGCATGAGGTGTGCATGCAGCGTTGATTTGGCTGCGCGATCCGGCGCGGGCTTCACGGCGGGCATGAATGAAAACGGCGCTTCGTTATCGAAGCGCCGTTTCTTTATTCAACCGCGTGAATCACGTAGCTCAAGCCGCGATTTTCGCCGCGCCGGATGCATGCTGCCGAACATCGTCGCGGCGATGCACGCGCTTGCCGGCCGCATACGTTTCGTAGATCGCGCGATCGTCGCCGAGCAGCGCGAACGCGAACAGCAGTTCCTCCAGCGATTCGGTGCGCGCGGTGCGGCGCGCGAGCAACGGCGTCGCGCGCGGATCGAGCACGACGAAGTCCGCTTCCGACTTCGGCTTCAACGTGCCGACCTTGTCCGCCAGGTCGAGCGCTTCGGCCGCACCCGCGGTGGCCAGATAGAACATGCGCGTAGCCGTCAGATGATGGCCTGTCAGACGCGCGACCTTGTGCGCTTCGTTCATGGTCTGCAGCATCGAGAACGAGGTGCCGCCGCCGACGTCCGTCGCGAGCGCGATCGGCATGCCGGCTTTATCGGCCTTGTCGAAGTCGAACAGGCCGCTGCCGAGAAACAGGTTCGAAGTCGGACAGTGCGAGGCGACCGTGCCGGTCTGCGCCATCCGCTTGCGGTCTTCTTCGTCGAGGTGGATGCAATGGCCGTACACGGCGCGGCGGCGCAGCAGGCCGTAGTGATCGTAGATGTCCAGATAGCTGCGGTGGCCCGGGAACAGGTCGGCGACCCATTTCACCTCGTCGTGATTTTCCGCGACATGGCTCTGAATGAAGATGTCCGGATGCTTACCCGCGAGCACGCCGCACGCTTCCAGTTGCGCCTCGGTCGAGGTCGGCGCGAAACGCGGCGTGAGCGCATACATCTGACGGCCGCGATTGTGCCAGCGGCCGATCAGCTCGGCGCTGTCGTCGTAGCCCGACTGCGCGGTGTCGCGCAGGAACTCGGGGCAGTTGCGGTCCATCAGCACCTTGCCCGCCACCATGCGCAGATTGCGTGCTTCGCTCTCGGTGAAGAGCGCGTCGGCCGATTCCTTATGGACCGTGCAATACACGAGCGCGGTGGTCGTGCCGCACGCCAGCAGTTCTTCGACGAAAAAGCTCGCCGTGTCGCGCGCATAGGCCGGGTCGGTAAAGCGGCGCTCGGTCGGGAACGTGTACGTCTCCAGCCACGGCAGCAAACCCGGCGCGGGCGAGGCGATCATGTCCGTCTGCGGATAGTGAATGTGCGTGTCGATAAAGCCCGGCACGATCAGCTTGTCGCGCATCTCCACTACCGGGGTGCCGGGCGCGAGTTGCGGCGCGAGCGCAGCATAGGCGCCCGCCGCGACGACATGGCCGTCTTCGACGATCAGCAGGCCGTCCTCGTTGAAGACCGCCGCGTTGGGCGATTGCGCGGGATCGCCGTTGAAGGTCAGCAGTTGCGCGCGGAATGCCGATTGGCCCGCTTTAGCCGATTGAGTCATGGAAAAACCGTCTCCGAATGTGAAAAGCTGAACAGCGCGGACGACGGTTCGATCGAGAGTTCTTACACGAACCCTTGCCGCCGCCGGCTGCGATACATCGGCCCGTCAGTGCGGGCCGCTTGGGTGCCAGTGCGCGTCGAGCTTCGCGATCAGTTCGCTGCGTTGCTCGGGCGTGACGAACGACGCTTCGAAGCTGTTGCGGATGATCGTGTAGACCTCGGCATCGTTGAGCTTCAACGCGTCGATGGTGGCGAGATAGTTGGCGTTCACGTAGCCGCCGAAGTAAGCCGGATCGTCGGAATTCACCGTCACGGCCACGCCGCGATCGAGCAGATCCTTCAGCGTGTGCCTGGTCAGGTCGTCGAACACGCAGAGCTTCAGGTTCGACAGCGGACACACGGTCAACGCGACGCGTGAATCGGCGAGGCGCGCGACGAGCGCCGGATCCTCGATGCTGCGCACGCCGTGATCGACGCGGTCCACTTTCAGCAGATCGAGTGCTTCGTAGATATACGAAGGCGGGCCTTCTTCGCCGGCATGCGCGACGAGTTTCAGGCCGAGCGCGCGCGCCTTGGCGAACACGCGTTCGAACTTCGAAGGCGGATGGCCGCGTTCCGACGAATCGAGACCCACGCCGATCAGACGATGCTTGTACTGTTCGAACAAAGGCCGCGCTTCTTCGAAAGTGGCGAGCGCGTCTTCCTCGGACAGATGGCGCAGGAAACACAGAATCAGCTTGCTCGTCATGCCGCGCTTTTCCGCGTCGGCTAGCGCGCGTTCGATACCGGCCACGACGGTTGCGATCGGCACGCCGCGCTCGGTGTGCGTCTGCGGATCGAAAAAGATTTCGCTGTGAATCACGTTATCCGCGAGACAGCGTTCGACGTACGCCGTCGTCATGTCGTAGAAGTCCTGCTCGTGCAGCAGCACGCTCGCACCCGCATAGTAGATGTCGAGGAACGATTGCAGATCGGTGAACGCATACGCGGCGCGCAGGGCGTCGATCGAGTCGTAGGCGAGCTTCACGCCGTTGCGCTCGGCGAGCGCGAAAATCAGTTCGGGTTCGAGCGAGCCTTCAATGTGGATATGCAGCTCGGCCTTCGGTGCCAGTGCGGTTTTCTCGGCCAGCGGCGTGGAAGTAACGGTCGTTGTAGTCATGGTCGGTCAGGAGTTCGTTGGAATGGTTTCGCGCCGGATGCACTAGCTCGATGGCGATGCGGCCGTGTTTCGCGCCGCCGGGCATCACACCGTCTGCGCGGCGTGATGCGTGCCCGCGTTCGCCTCGACGGCTTGCAACACCTGCGCCGCCGCCGAGATCGCGATGATCTCCGGCGACTTGTCGACGATGCCGTCCACGCCGAGCGGGCACTTCATCCGCGCGATCAGCGACGGATCGATACCGCGCGCGGCCAGCCGGTGCTCGAACTGCTTGCGCTTGCTGTGCGAGCCGATCATGCCGAAGAACGCAAAGTCGCCACGCCGCAGAATGCGCTCGGCCAACTCGAGATCGAGCGCATGGTTGTGCGTCATCACGATGAAGTACGTGTTCGGCGCGGCCTGGTCGACCGCTTCGTCGGGCGCGTCGTTCGGATCGATCTTCACGTTCGGCGCATGCAGCGATTCGGCGGGCGGAAATTGCGCGTCGCGCTCATCCACCCAGCGGACCGCGCAAGGCAGCGTGGCCAGCACGCGAACCAGCGCGGCGCCCACATGCCCGGCGCCGAACAGCACGACCGCGAAGTCGCCTGGCGCGATGGTTTCGGTGAGCAGCGCGCCGCTGTCGTCGAAACCGGCGCCGTCCCACAGCAGGCAGTCAGCGGCGTCGACGCCCGGCTCGGGGTCGGACAGCATCACCGCATCCGGTGCGGGGCCGAATGATACGCTACGCACCGTCGAAAGGCCCGCGGCCACACGTTTCGCGAGCGACGTGATCCAGCCGAGGTCGCCGACATCGAGCCGCTCGAAAGCGACAATCACCGCGCCGCCGCAGCATTGGCCGAGGCTTGGGCCGAGCGCGAAGCGCTCCAGCCGGCGCATGTGCGGCGAGCGCATGCCGTCGCGCAGCACCTGGCGCGCGGTCTCGATGGCCTTCCATTCGAGATGCCCGCCGCCGATCGTGTGTTTCGCCGAATCGCGCGTGACGATCATCTTGGTGCCGGCTTCGCGGGGCGCCGAACCTTCGACGCGCGCGACCGTCACCAGCACGGCGGCGTCGCCGTGCGCGAGCAGTTGTTGCAGGTCAGGTAGCCAGGCTTGCATCCGGCGTTCTCCATACAGGGCCGCGCGGGGTGTCCGTGCGGCCGGTTGACTGTGGGCCGACGCGTTCGTGTCGCGTCAGACCTTGGGGTTATCGTTTCACGCGGTCGTGTCGGTCGTCGCGGGTTCCGTTGCCGATTGAGGCGCGAGCGGCGGCTGCAATGCATCCAGTGCGTCGAGAATCGCTTCGGGCGTGGCCGGCGCGCGCAACGGCGGCGCGTCGCGCGCGTCCGGCACCGCGGCCGCGATCGCGTCGCGAATCGCGAGGAACACGGAGAACGGCAACAGCAGCGGCGGCTCGCCAACCGCCTTCGAACGGAACACGGTCGGCTCGGCGTTGCGGTTCTGATAGAGCTGAACGTGGAATGCAGCGGGCGTGTCGCTCACTGCGGGAATCTTGTACGTGGACGGCGCGTGCGTCATCAGGCGGCCGTCGCGGTTCCACCAGAGTTCTTCGGTGGTGAGCCAGCCCATGCCCTGAATGAAGCCGCCTTCCACCTGGCCGATATCGATCGCCGGGTTAATCGACTGGCCCGCGTCGTGCAGCACGTCCGCGCGCACCAGTTTCCATTCGCCAGTCAACGTGTCGATCACGACTTCCGACACCGCAGCGCCATACGCGAAGTAATAAAACGGGTGACCGGTCAGCGTTTTTGCGTCCCAATGCACTTTCGGCGTGGTGTAGAAACCGTCCGACCACAACTGCACGCGTGCCAGATATGCCGCGCCGACCAGTTGTTCGAACGGCATCGCGCCGCCGTTCACCGACACCTGGCCATTGGCGAATTGCACGTCGCCGGCGCTGCCGCCGAGCTGTTTGGCCGCGAGTTCGGCGAGTCTTGCGCGAATCGTTTTCGCCGCGGCTTCGGCGGCTTTGCCATTCAGGTCACTGCCGGTGGAGGCCGCTGTCGCTGAGGTGTTCGCGATCTTGGAGGTATCGGTTGCGGTGACCCGCACGCGGGAGAGCGGCAAGCCGAGCTCATTGGCCACCACTTGCGCGACTTTGGTGTTGAGCCCCTGGCCCATCTCCGTGCCGCCGTGATTGACGAGTACCGATCCGTCTTTGTACACATGCACCAGCGCGCCGGCCTGATTCAGAAACGGCACGTTGAACGAGATGCCGAACTTCACCGGCGAAAACGCGAGGCCGCGCTTGAGCACCGGACTGCCTGCGTTGAATGCCGCGATCGCTTTGCGGCGCGCGCGATAGTCGCTGGTGCCGAGGAGTTCGTCGGTCAGCGGCGCGATGATGTTGTCTTCGACGCGCTGCCCATACGGCGTCGTATCGCGCTCGCCGATGCCGTAGTAGTTGGCGAGGCGCACATCGAGCGGATCGCAGCGCAACTGGCGCGCGATGCTGTCGAGCATCACTTCCATCACGAGTGCGCCTTGCGGGCCGCCGAAGCCGCGGAACGCGGTGTTCGATTGCGTGTTGGTCTTGCAGCACAGCGCGACGATGTCGACATCGGACAGATAGTACGCATTGTCGAAGTGGCACACTGCGCGCGTGGCGACCGCACCCGACAGGTCGGCGGAATAGCCCGCGCGCAACGCGATTTCCACGCGCGCGCCGAGAATGCGGCCGCTCTCGTCGAAGCCCGCTTCGTAGGTATAGACCGCGTCGTGGCGCTTGCCGGTGATCATGAAATCGTCGTCGCGGTCGGCACGCAGTTTGACCGGACGGCGCAGCCGTTTCGCCGCCAGCGAGGCGACGCAGGCGAACAGCGCCGATTGCGATTCCTTGCCGCCGAAGCCGCCGCCCATGCGCCGGCATTCGCACACCACGTTATGCGCCGGCCAGTCGAGCATATGCGCGACCACCTGCTGCATTTCGCTCGGATGCTGGGTCGAACTGTAGACGAGCATGCCGTCCATTTCCTTCGGCACCGCGTACGCGATCTGACCTTCCAGATAGAACTGTTCCTGGCCACCGACTTCGAACGTGCCGCTGATCCGGTTCGGCGCGGCGGCGATCTTTGCATCCGGTTCGCCGCGCTTCAGATGCAGGGGCGGCAGCACGAACTGCTTGGCGGCCTTTGCCTCGGCGGGCGTGAGGATGGCTTCGAGCGGCTCGTAGCGGATCACGTCGTCGCTCTTTGCGAGTGCGGCGGCGCGGCGTGCGAGTTCGTGACTTTCGGCGATCACGGCGAAGACCGGCTGGCCGAGATACAGCACTTCATCGACCGCGAGAATCGGGTCGTCGTGCAGCACCGGGCCGCAATTGTTCTCACCGGGAATGTCCTCGGCGCTCAGCACGGCAATCACGCCCGGCGCGTGTCTGACGGCGTCCAGATCCATCGACACGATTCGCGCGTGCGCGTGTCGCGACAGGCCAAGCGCCGCGTGCAGCGTGCCTTGAAGCTCGGGCACGTCGTCCGTGTAGGTGGCTTCGCCGCTCACATGCAGCGCAGCCGATTCATGCGGCAGCGACACGCCGATTGACGCGTCGCTTTCATGAGCGGCGGCAGCGTGCCCTGCGGCGGGGTCGACGAAAGCATCGGTCCGGTTCATCACGACGGCTCCTTCGCAACGGCGGCGTCCGGCGCGCCGGCTTCGAACGCGAACGCATTCACGTCGAAGAGGGCGAGGGGCGCGTCATCGCGCGTTTCGAGGTGGAAGCGCCACAACAGATTGCGCGCCACTTTCAGCCGGTAGGCGCTCGAAGCGCGCATGTCGGTGAGCGGCTGGTAATCGGCGACGAGCGCATTCATGGCTTGCCGCGCGGTGCTTTCGTCCCATGTTGCGCCATTCAAGGCCGCTTCGGTTTGCGCGGCCCGCTGCGGCGTGGCGGCCATGCCGCCGAACGCGATGCGAGCTTCCTCAATGCTCCCGTTTGCGCCGACGTGCAGCGCGAACGCCGCGCACACGGCCGAGATGTCCTGATCGTAGCGCTTCGACACCTTATAGGTGCGAAAGCGCAGATTGCCCACCGGCCGCGGCACGCGCAGCGCCGCGACGAATTCGCCGGCGGCGAGCGCGGTTTTCTGATAGCCGAGGTAGAACGCATCGAGCGGCAGCGTGCGGGATTGCGGACCGTGGCGCAGCACGACTTCCGCGCCGAGCGCGAGCAGCGCCGGCATCGAATCGCCGATCGGCGAGCCGTTCGCGACGTTGCCGCCGAGCGTGCCGGCATTGCGGATCGGCAGCGACGCGAAGCGCGTCCACAGTTCGGCGAGTTCGGGGTAGTCGACGGCGAGTGCCGCGTACGCGTCTTCGAGCGTGACGGCGGCGCCGATGGTCAGCGTCTGCGCGTCGCGCTCGATCGTCTTCAATTCGGCGACGTTGCCGATATACAGAATGTCGCCGAGATCGCGGAATTGCTTGGTGACCCACAGGCCGACGTCCGTGCTGCCGGCCAGCAGTCGCGCTTGCGGATGCTCGGCGCGCAGTTTGGCGAATGCATCCAACGAGACCGGCGCATAAAAGGCGGGTGAGCCGAACTCGACGCCGCGCGTGTCGGGTGCATGGTATTCGAAGGTGTCGCGCCGTTGCAGTGCGCGCAGCTTGTCCGCGACGGCCTGGCGGTCGAGCGTCACGCGCGGATATTGCGGGTAGTCGAACATCTTCTGCGAGGCGTCGACAATCGGCCGGTAGCCGGTGCAGCGGCATAGATTGCCGGAGAGCGCGGCGTTGATTTCATCGCGGGTGGGCAGGCCGGCGGCGGCCGGCTGGTTTTCGTACAGCGCCCACATCGACATGACGAAGCCGGGCGTGCAGAAGCCGCATTGCGAACCGTGGCAGTCGACCATGGCTTGCTGCACGGGATG
Source organism: Paraburkholderia sp. RL17-380-BIE-A (assembly GCF_046028085.1). Classification (NCBI taxonomy): domain Bacteria; kingdom Pseudomonadati; phylum Pseudomonadota; class Betaproteobacteria; order Burkholderiales; family Burkholderiaceae; genus Paraburkholderia; species Paraburkholderia sp. RL17-380-BIE-A. Next base: position 59,509 of record NZ_JARESQ010000027.1, on the reverse strand, counting down.
CAGCGCGCCGTCGGCGGCGCGCAGGTCTTCGACCGTGAACAGCGCGCGGCCGTCGAGCGTGGGCAGGAACTGGATGCAGGCGTTGACCGCTTTCAGCGCGAGGCCGCCGTGCGCGTCCAGTTCGCCGACGACGACCGTGCAGGCGCCGCAGTCGCCTTCCGCACAGCCTTCCTTGGTGCCGGTGCAATGCAGATCCTCGCGCAGATGCTGAAGCACGGTGCGCGACGCAGGGACGTCCGCAACCTCACGGACGGACCCCTGGTGATAAAAGCGGATGGTTTGCGTTGTCATGGCGAATCCGAAAGACAGTGCGGACCGGGCGCGCGTTACGCATGGGGTCGCGCCGAAGCCGGCCTCGCGCACGTAGATCGCCATCCAGGTTCGACGATAGCATTACCTTGTCCCAAAAATATTTCCGATGTCGCATGAAGCTTATTCGGAAGCGGTCATGAGATAAGTACGATTCGCGTTAAGGCCGGAAGTTGCGTAGGGTGGGGCGCGGGCGGAAAGTCACGCGGGGCGGGGAACGGCGGGGTAAAGCGGACGCCGCCCAGCCGCCGGATGCGGGAATTGTGGACGAAAAAAACGCCGGATTTCGCGCTGCCGTGGGTGGCGGCACGAAATCCGGCGCTAATCAGTGCAGTGCGGCAAAGGCCGCGATGGCACCAGCCCGATCAGGCGATCCGGCGGCGGTTGCGGACCAAAGTCAGCGCCAACGGGATGAACGCGATCACAAAGGCGACCAGTGACCATTGCGGCAGCGTCAGGCCCAGAATCGGCGGATAAGCCGTTTCGCACAGGCCGGCCACCTTGAACACGCCCGGCAGCCAGTGCGCGGGCGGCAGGCTGTCGACCAGCGGCTGCAGCGCGTCGAAGCCGCAGCTAAAGCCGGGATTGGCCTGGACATACACATGGCGCGCGGCCGTCACGATGCCGCCGAGCGCCGACAAGGCCGCCAGCACTTCCAGCAGACGCACGCCGCGCCAGCTATTGAAGCGCGCGCCGAGGAACGCAAAGATCGCGATCAGCAGGAAGAAATACCGCTGGATGATGCACAACGGGCACGGGTCTTCGTGCAGGAAATACTGCAGATACAGCGCGCCGCCCACCAGGGCGACGCAGATCAGGGCAAGCAGAACCAGCAGGGAGCGCTCGCGGCGCAGCATCGCAGTGTCGTTATTCATGGATCGTGTGGCTGTCTCTGGAAACAGAAAGGGCGGGTGCCCGCGATTCTAGCGCGAACCCCCGCCCTGCCGCTTATCCTGCTTTTACGACGTATTTCCCAATCAGCGAATCGCGTTCAGCACCGCTTCGGCGCCGCGGCCGATCGCCAGCAGCGCGTCGTCGGCGTGCGGCGCGCCGGCCAGCATCAGGCCCACGGGTGCGTCGCCGCGCAGGTGGCACGGCAGCGACAGCGCGCAGGTGTCGAGGAAATTGAACACGCTCGGGTTGCGCAGGATCAGCGCGTTGGTGCGGCCAAACGCGTCATCGTCGTCGACCAGATCGGCGACGCGCGGCGGCACCACCGGCACCGTCGGCGCCACCACCGCATCGAAACGCTGCCACAACGTGCGCGCGGCTTCGGCGAGCATCGCCTCGCGTTCGGCGAGCAGATCCAGATAGTCGGCGGCGCTGGCCGGCTGACCTTTCAGAATGCGCACCAGCACGCGCGGGTCGTATTGGTCACGATGCTTTTCCAGCAGCGGACGATGCCACGCATACGCCTCGATCGGCGAGAACCCGAAGCGGTTGATCTCGGGCAAACGGTCGAGCGGTGCGAAACGCACCTCGCTGACAATCGCGCCGGCCGCTTCCAGATGTTTGAGCGCCGTGTCGACCGCCGCGGCGACCGCCGGCTCGACGCCGTCGGTCACGAAATTCGTCAATACGCCGAGGCGCACGCCTTCGAGCGGGCGGGCGGCCGGAATGCGCGGCTCGAGCCCGGCCAGCATGCGGTCCACCAGCGCGCAGCACGCCACCGACACGCCGATCGGCCCGAACGAATCGAGCGTCGATGAAAGCGGCACGCCGCCTTGTTTGGGGATGCGGTCGGCGGTCGGTTTGAAGCCGGTCAGGCCGCACAGCGCTGCCGGAATGCGGATCGAGCCGCCAGTGTCGGTGCCGAGCGCGATCGCCGCCATGCCGTCCGCGACGGAAGCCGCCGCGCCCGACGACGAACCGCCCGAAATCCGCTCATCGCCCTTCACGCCGCGCTGGTACGGGGACAGAGGATTGCCGTAGTGCGGGTTCAGGCCGAGTCCGGAAAACGCGAACTCGCTCATGTTGGTGCGGCCAACGAGCACGGCGCCAGCCCGCTTCAGGCGCGCGACCGCGACGGCATCCGCCCTGGCGGCGGGGGCGTCGGCGAGCACCACGGAACCGGCGCGAGTCGGCTGGCCTTCGATATCGAACAGGTCCTTGACCGACACAGGAATCCCGGCGAGCGGCGACAGCACCGTGCCGGCGGCGCGCAGCCGGTCGTGCGCGTCGGCGGCGGCGCGGGCGCTGTCCGCGTCGACATGCATGAAGACGGCTGCGCCCTGGCCGGCCGGATCGGCGATCCGCTCGAGCGCCGTCTCGACGAGCGCGCGACTGGTGGTGTGTCCGGCGCCGAGGTCGGCGGCAAGCTGGGCAAGCGGCGCAAAGGGCGTGAATTCAGTAGCCATGATGTCGATGGAAATCCGGTTGAAGCGCGCGAAGCCGGTGGGAGGGCTCACACGCGGTGGCTTAAATGCGATTGAAGAGGGTCGCGCGGAACGCTTCGATATGTTTTTGCACCGATTGACGCGCGCCTTCGGCATCGCGTTCACGCAGCAGGCGAAACAGTTCGAGATGTTCCTCGTGCACGTCTTCCAGATGATGCGGCTCGGACAGCGAAATGAACCAGAAGCGCAGCGAGCGCTCGTGCAACCCACGCAGAATGTCGGCCAGCACGGGATTGCGCGAGGCGGCCGAGATCGCCAGATGAAACTCGCGGTCGATATCCATCATGCCTTCGATATCGTGCGCGGCCACGCACACGGCCGAGCGGTCCAGCAGCGCCTGCATCGTGTCGTAATCGTGCTGTTGCGCGTGGCGCGCGGCCAGCTCGACGCAGTAGCTTTCGTTGACGAGGCGCACGTCGATGATCGCCAGCACGTCGTCGAGCGAAACCGGGCGGACCATGATGCCCTTGCGCGGCATGATGGTCAGCATGCCTTCGTGCACCAGCCGGTGCAGCGCCTGATGAACCGGTGTCCTGCCGATGCCGGTCAGCGCCATCAGTTCCGCTTCGTTGAGCACCTCGCTCGGCCGCAGGCGCATGGTGATGATCTCGCGCTTGACGAACGCATAGGCCTGCTCGGCGAGACTCGCGGCGGCGGTCGCTCGGGTGGGTCTGGAAGGGCGGGCGGTCTGCAAAAGCGTCATGTGAAGAGGAAGCGGGCGATGTCGTCCGCATTGTAGAGCAAGGTTTTGCGCACGCGACGCGCGCCGGGCGCGCACCGCGGCTGGTGGGCGATCAGGCTGCGCTTCCAGACGCGGCGCACATGAATCGCAGTCCCGCGCTTGCGTTCTGCGCTTGCGTGCGTTTTGCACGCCGCCCGTGCTGTTTCGCGCGACCCCCGTATTCTCTGCGGCCGCCGCGCCAGATCGCGTCCATCACCGCCTGTCAGGCGCGGCTCGGCGAAACCGCCGCAGCATGCTGCACCTTGACGCGCGGCATCATCAACGTGACCAGCCCGCCGACGATCAGCGCCCCCGCGATCAGCACGAGGCCGAATGTCACGCTGTGCGTCGCGTCCTTGACGATGCCGAGCACATACGGGCTCACATAGCCGGCGAGGTTCGCGATCGAGTTGATTACGGCAATGCCGGCGACGGCGGCCGTGCCTTGCAGGAACGTCGTCGACATCGACCAGAAAATGCCGAAGCCCGCGAGGATGCCGATATACGCGATCGACAAACCCGTCACCGCAAGCGGAATCGAGTTGGTCACCGAGGCGCTGCCGAGCAGCCCCGCCGCGCCGATGAAGCAGCACACCGCGTAGTGCCAGCGCCGCTCGCCCGTGATGTCCGAGGAGCGCCCGATCAGGATCATGCCGATGCCCGCCGCCAGATACGGAATCGCGGTCACAAAACCGTTGGTGACGAGGTTCGTCACGCCGAGATCCTTGACGATCTGCGGCAGCCAGAACGAGAAGCCCGCATTGCCGGTGACGAGGCAGAAATAGATCAGCGTGAGCAGCCAGAAACGGCCCGAGCGCAACGCGACCGCCAGGCTGTGTTGCGCGCCGGCCGCCGCGGCCGCGCTGTTTTCCCGCGCCAGACGGCCGAGAATCACGCGCTTTTCGTCGTCGCTGAGCCACGCTGCTTCGGCGGGCGTGTTGCGCAGCACGGCGAGCGCCCAGAAGCCGGCGAGAATCGACGGAATGCCTTCGATCAGGAACATCCACTGCCAGCCGCGCAAACCGTGCGCTTCATGCAGCGCCGACATCAGAAAACCCGACAACGGCGCGCCGATAATGCCTGCCACCGGAATCGCCGCCATGAACACGGCGACCATGCGGGCGCGCCGGTCGGACGGAAACCAGAAAGTCAGGTAGAGCACCACGCCCGGCACCAGACCAGCTTCGGCGACGCCGAGGAAAAAGCGCAGCACGTAGAACATCGTTTCCGAGTGCACGAACATCATCAGACACGACAGCAGACCCCACAGCATCGTGATGCGGGCGATCGTGGCGCGCGCGCCGAACTTCTTCAGCAGCAGATTGCTCGGCACCTCGAACACGAAGTAGCCGAAGAAAAAGATCCCCGCGCCGAGTCCGTACGCCGCGTTCGACAGGCCGAGGTCGCCGGTGAACTGCAGCTTCGCGTAACCGATGTTGACGCGGTCCAGATACGACAGCACGTAGACGAGAAACAGGAACGGCATGATGCGCCACGTGATCTTGCGCAGGGCGGCGGCTTCGAGCCACGCGTCGGAAGACGCGTCGGCGGCGGATAGCGAAGGGGAGCTCATGGGTGCCTCATTCGACGATAGGGAGCGCGCGCACGCGATAGGCGTGGCGCAGCGTGCGGTTCAGAACGGGATCGTGCAATTCGAGTTCGAGCGCGTCGCCGTCGGCCATGCCGACGATGCCGCCCTGTACCGCCAGCGTGCCGCAGAACATCGCCGCGCCGGGCGCGAGTGGCGCGCGCGTGAGCAGATCGGCGGCCGGCAGCAGCGATGACACGCTGCCTTTCTGATAGACGCGCCGCTCGCCGTTGGTCACGGCATAAGCACGCAATTCCAGTTGATCCCAGTGGGCGGATACATCGTCGAAACGCCAGGCGTCGCGCGCGACCGGTTTCGGGCAAACCTGTTTGGAGACGGTGACGCCATAGGCCTCGACTTCGCGGTCGGTGTGGTCCGAACCGACGGTGACGAGCACGCCCGTCTTCGCATGCACCAGCACGCATTCGGCTTCGCCGCTGGACTTCGTGCCGACCACGTCGATCTGCTCGGCCTGCGTCAGCAGTTCGGCGCCGAGGCGATAGAAGCACGGTGTGGTGGAGGGCCGCTTCACGCCGAGTTCGGCCAGTTCGGCAATGTGATGCTCGATCGCGGCCTGATCGCGCCCGGCCCAGCCAGCGATAGTTAGACGATTGACCTCGGCGGACTCCGCGCGGCTGTCGCCAGCACGTTCTGCCACGTTGAAAGACACCTGCTGCATGATTCGACTCCGCTAAAAATATGCGTCAAATATTATTGTGATATTTCACAGGAGTCCAGCGTGTCAAAAACATTCCGCAGCGCGGCGTCGGCGAGGTGCCGGCACGATGCCGCTGCGGCGGGCGTCCCGTCGGCAATCCAGCGCCGTTTGGCCGTTCGGGCGATTCGGCGCCTCGCGTTCCTTTGTTACACTGCGCCTTTGCAACTTTACTTTTTGTAAGGAACGCGCTCATGCATCATGGCATCGGCTTCATTCAGGACCTGGCGGTCGTGATGGCGCTCGCCGGCGTCGTCACCGTGCTGTTCCATCGCCTGAAACAGCCGGTGGTGCTGGGCTACATTGCCGCCGGCGTGATCATCGGGCCGTACACGCCGCCGTTCCAGCTGATCCACGACGAGCAGACCATCCAGACGCTCGGCGAACTCGGCGTGGTGTTCCTGATGTTTTCGCTCGGCCTCGAATTCAGTCTGCGCAAGCTTTTCAAGGTCGGCGCCACGGCAATCGTCGCGGCGCTCTCCGAGATCGTGCTGATGTTGTGGCTCGGTTACGAAATCGGCAGCGCGTTCGGCTGGAGTTCGATGGATTCGCTGTTCCTCGGCGCGATCCTCGCCATCTCGTCGACCACGATCATCGTCAAGGCGCTCTCCGAACTGGGCCTGAAGCGCGAGAGCTTCGCGCAACTGGTGTTCGGCATTCTGATCGTCGAGGACATTCTCGCCATCGCGATGCTGGTCCTGCTCTCGGGCATTGCGCAGACCGGGCAGTTGAGCGCGGGCGTCGCCGTGGTCACGCTCGGCAAGCTGCTGCTGTTCATGACCGTGTCGCTGGTGGTCGGCATTCTGGTGGTGCCGCGCGCCCTGAACTATGTGGCGCGCGCGAAGAGCGACGAGATGCTGCTCGTCTCCGTGCTGGGCTTCTGCTTCGGCTTCTGTCTGCTGGTCGTGAAGCTCGACTACAGCATCGCGCTCGGCGCGTTCCTGATTGGCGCGATCATGGCCGAATCGCGCCATCTGCATCGGATCGAGCATCTGATCGCGCCGCTGCGCGACGCCTTTTCCGCGATCTTCTTCGTGACGATCGGTTTGATGCTGAACCCGGCCGTGCTGGTCGACTACGCCTGGCCGATCGCGGTGATCACGGTGGCGGTGATCGTCGGCAAGATCGTGTCGTGCGGGCTCGGGACCTTTCTCGCCGGCAAGGACGGGCGCACGGCGATGCGGGTCGGCATGACCGTCTCGCAGATCGGCGAGTTCTCGTTCATCATCGCGTCGCTCGGTTTGACGCTGAAGGTGACGAGCGCGTTTCTGTATCCGATCGCGGTGGCGGTGTCCGCGTTGACCACGCTGTTTACGCCATACCTGATCCGCGCGGCCGACCCGCTGACCCAGCGCCTCGGTCACGCCATGCCGCGCACGCTCGCGAACGTGTTCGGCATGTACGGGCAATGGCTCGGCAGCCTGAGCACGACGAGCGGCGAGCCGACGCTGTTCAGCATGACGCGGCGGATCATTCTGCAGATCGCCGTCAATCTGGCGCTCGTCGCCGCGATTTTTCTGGGCGTGTCGTATAGCGCGCCTTATACCAGTTCGCTGCTCGCGCACTGGCTCAGTTCCGAACCGATGCAGCGCGTCGTGCTATGGAGCGCCGCACTGGTCGTGTCGATGCCGTTCCTGGTCGCCGTGTATCGCAAGACCAAGTCGCTGGCCTTGCTACTCGCCGAGGTCAGCGTGCAACCGGCTACAGCGGGGCGCTTCACGAGCGCGATCCGTTACGCGATCTCCGATCTGGTGCCGGTGGTCTCGATGGTCGGCGTGTTTCTGCTGGTCGCGGCGCTTTCAGGCGGCATTTTGCCGCCGACAGGCCTGCTTGCCGCGGTGCTCATCTGCGCCGCGTTGCTGCTCGCGCTGCTGTGGCGCTGGTGCGTGAAGATCCACGCGGCGATGCAAATCGCCTTGCGCGAGACTTTCAACGAACAGCCGGATCCTTAAAAGTCAGACAGACTTTCGCCGCGGCCCTTTAACGGGAATCGTTGCGGCGCGTCGCAACAATGTGAGCAATTGTGTGCGGGTTTGCGGGGCTTGCTTCGCTAGCGGATAATCAGGGCATATTCATTCGTTCGCGTGGAAGGCGCCTGTCTGACTGTCATGAGCGAAAACAAACCTGAAAACGCCGGCAAGCCCGGCGATCTGACGCGGCCTTCGGCGTCGCCAGCGCCGTCCGGCACGCCGACAACTGGCTTGACGCCGGAAGAACCGGCGGCCTCGCTGCCTCTCTCGCACGAAGATGCCATCCAGTCTCCGATCAAGGACGCAGTGACGTCGCCGACCCATGCCGGCACCGCGTCTGCTACCACGCCGGCGGCGGAGCAGGCAGCCGTGCGATCGTCGACCGACGATCCCGACAGCGCGTCGGCCGTCACGCCTACTGATCCGCACGCGGCGCGGCAACGCGACGCAGCCGAAGCACGCAGTTCGGCCGCCGCATCCACCGCGCAGCAGGAAGCCGAGGTTCATGAAAAGGAAGCCCGGCGCGCTGGAACATTCGCCGCGAAACCTGCTCCGAAACCCGCGCCGACCTTCGCGAGCAGCGAAGCTGTCGACGGCGAGCTGATTACCTCGGTGGAAGACGCCACCGTTATCGAAGAGGTCCCGCGCCCCGCCGAGCAGAAGGCCGGCTCGCCGCCGCCCGGTTTCGGCGCGGCGCCTGACTTCACCGCGTCCAATCCACCGCCGCCCAATGCATTGCCGCCGTCGCCGCCGCGCTATCTGAAGCACAACGATTCGGCGTGGACCGTGTTCGGGCGCATCGTCGCCGCGCGCGCGCGGCAATTGTTCGATCGCGCGGGCCAACGGATCACGCAGCGCACGCTGCGCATCGGCGTGTCGGCGCGCATCTTCCATCCGGAGCCGGGTGCGAAGGGATTGCGCGGAAAAACCTTGCAGTATCTCGAGGAATCGATTGCGCATTGGGTCATGTCGCGCGACGTGCTGGTGTTCATGATTCCGACGGTCGGTCATCAAGGCATGCTGCATCCGAGCAATATCCGTTTGCGTGATTACGCGAAGCATCTCGACGGCCTGCTGTTGCAAGGCGGCGCCGACGTCTCGCCGCAGTCTTACGCGGAACAGGCAATCAGCCACGAGTGGCCTGGCGACCGCGTGCGCGACATGTACGAACTCGAACTGCTGCACGAGTTCATCGAGTCGGGCAAGCCGGTGCTCGGCGTGTGCCGGGGCTGTCAACTGATCAACGTGGCGTTTGGCGGCACCTTGTATCAGGACATCGCCACCGATGTGCCGACCGCCGGCGCCCACGTCAACGAGGACTACGATCAGCATCGGCACGGAATTCACTTCCCCGACGGCTCGACGCTCGCGAATATGTTTCCTGGCCAACGCGATGCGATCGTCAACTCGATTCACCATCAGGCGGTGAAGACACTCGGCCGCGATCTCAATATCGAAGCCGTGTCGGCGTCGGACGGCATCATCGAGGCCGTGCGCTACCGGCGTGCGCCGTTCGTGATGGGCGTGCAATGGCATCCGGAGTTTCATCGTGCGGGCGGCGCGGAGTTGCTCGACTGCACGCCGTTGCTCGATACCTTCCTGCGAGTGGCGCGCGAAACGCGTTTTTAAGGCGGCTCGCTCCATATCGAGTCCGCGCCTTGGGCGCGCGGTTCAAAGGTTAAGTTGCAGAGGCTGATTCGTTCGAGGCGCACCACCGTTTTTTTGCGATGGTGCGCCTTGCGAATTTCGTGGTGCCGTTCTCATGGTGCGTTATTGATCGACGACTGGCGTGTCGCCTCGCGTTGTGCGTTGGGCGTCGCGTGGTCCGTCGAGATCAACGGCATGTTTTGAATTGCGGGTGTCTCGTTGTCGAGACAGATAATCAGGAGTGCGTGTTTCTCATGGCCGGCACTCTATCCGCCTGTTTCGAGTCCGTTCGCGGCTGGATTTGCACCAATCCAGCATAAGTTCAGGCTTATCCAAACGAGGTCGAACGTTGCATTTTCGGCTTATCCGAATTTGTTTGTTTCGAGATTGCTGAAGCGATTTGGCTAAATTCTTCGGCAGCCATTTATCTCGATTTAAAGTCGGTCCGCGCGACATTTGAATGCTTCGTTTACGGGCCAATCCGCGCGATAATCTGCGGCTGATTTGGATTCGCATGGAGCATGCACGTATGAAGTACCCCTTAATTGTACGGCGCGCCATGCTGCTCGCGACTTCGTGTGCGCTGTTGCAGCAGGGCGGTCTCGTACTGGCAGCGCAAGGCGGCGAGGCCGCGCCGATGGCCGGCACGAGGCCCGCCATCAACACCCTGACGCCGCAGCCCGCGGCTGACGCGCTGCGCAACACGGCGTCAGCCTCACCGGCTGCGGCGGGCGTTGCGCAAGGCAATGTCGCCGAGCTCATGCAGATGATTCACGACGCAAAGCTAAGCGAACTGCGCACCACGTATAACGGCAGTTACGGCGCCAGTCTGTTTTTCTATCCGCAGGAAATGACGTACTACGTCGCGTTGTTCCAGGACAAACATTTCTGGCGCGTGCTCAAGTCCGAAGACGCCGCGCGCGCGGAAGCGGTCTATGCGGGCTTTGCCCAGCAGACCGCGCAACTCGCCGATGTCGAGATTCGTCGCACGCAGTTGCAGGCGCAGAAGGCGTATATCGAAGACATCATTGCGTTATCGGAAGATCGCGCCAAACGTCTGCAAGCCGATCTCGACGTGGCTCGCACACAGCAGGCCAAGGTCAACGACTATCAGCGTCAGACGCAAGGCGAAGCGGCCGCGCTGCACGCGGAGAAGGAAAGGGCGCAGGCGCAGTTGCGTCAGGTGCAAGGCGAAGTGATGCAATTGCAGCACCAAACCGAGATGGGATTGCCGATTCAGAAGTAGACGCATGAATGTAAGTAAGCCCGGCCATTCGCGAAATGGCCGGGCTTTTTTTTGTTTCAAGCTGCTGCGATTGGTGTCGTGCCTATTTCGCGAATTGGTCGGGAACCTCGGTCACACGCCGCTGCGACAGGCGGGTTATCCACTCCGTTTCACTGGTGCCGGACGCATTGGTCGCTGGGCCGGCGTGCGGCGGCGCCATCTTGCGGGGATGCGTCGCTGCGGACATGATCACGCCCGCGTATTCGTCGACGCCGAGTCGAGTCGGTGCTGGAGGCGAATAAGCCCCCGCAGCGGATGAACTTGGCGGCAAGCTTGCCGCAAGCCTTGGGACTGCGATGCGCGGCAGGTTAGCGGCAACTGCTGCCGCGTGTCGCGCTGGGTTGGCGGTGACAAACCGTGCGCTGTGCTGGCGGTTTTGTTTCTGCAGCGTGACGACCTTCTCGCGAAGGCGGTTGTGACGAGGTGATCCTGTTTTATCCGCGGAGATACGCGTCTGAGCGGAAGGCAGTGCCCGAGTCTGAATCTGGGCCGAAGCCGTTGTAGACACCGTTGCCGCCGAAAGGCTGGACGCAGGCGCGAATGTTGGCTGTACGCGTGAGCGCTCTGGCGCAGACGCCGCAAGTGCGGCAGGTGCGCGCAACGCACCGGTATCGACCGCGCGACCAGTAACCGTGGCGGGCGTCTGAAGGTCTGCTGACTGCGAGTCCCGATGACCCGATGCCCTGTCGGCGACAGGAGGGGCCATTTGACGATGCGCGAGATGATCGAACCCGACCCACGCCAGCACCGCAGCGCCGCCGATCACGCAGGCGCCGCCCGCTAAAGCGCCCCAAGGGTTGCCATACCCACGCGCCCTGGTTCCATACGCGGGCCCGACAATGGACGCGACGGCGGGCGTTGCATCGGCCGCGTGCATGGCTGTCTCGGGCGATGCGTCAAAGCTCGGTGCCTGTGCCGCTATCGCGGCAGACCGAGGCTCATGCGCAGGTGCGATCACGCGTTGTTCACCCAGCGGCGACCATCGGCAAAGCGAACGAATAGCCTGATCGCTCAGGCAGAACGTGCGCAGCATGGCCGCGTAGAGCGCCTTGAGTTCAGCCCGCAGACTGTAGCCCGGCGGAAGCAGCGCCCAGTCCCGGCCGAACGGCGCTGGCACATGAACCAGCGGGCGAACGCGCGGTAGCGCCAGATAGCCTTCGATCGGGGTGAACGGAATGGTGGACATCGATCTTTCCTGCGCCTCGTAAGGGGAGCGCCGATCGGCGATCCCGTGGTCTGCGGGGACTCGGGCCTCGGTGCGATGCGCGTGAACGCCATCCCTACACGGCACGGCGTGCGTCGACGCGAGGCGCCGGCGCCGTGCTCGCGACGAGCAAACGGGGCACAGGGACGTGTCGCTATGAAGCCATCGGAGTGCGGAGGATGATGCCAGGAAGCAGCCGACCTGGCGATCGGACGGTTCCGAAATGAGGTGCCGGTACCTCCATGATCGGGAAAACCTGGGATAACGAACAAGTGCGCCGCAGCGCCTCTACCGGTCGAGTCTGCGGTCGAGTCTGTATATGTAGCGCAACGCGGTAATGTCCACGCCGCCCATATGATCCGGTTCGGCGCCGGCAAATTGCCAGCCTTGCCGTTCGTAGAAACCGATCGCCGGCGTATTCCCCTGAAGCACGTACAGATAGAGTTGCGCCTCGCCTTGCGCGCGAGCCCAGTCTTCGGCGGCTCGCATCAGCAGCTTGCCGACTCCGATACCCTGGTAGGCCGGCCGCGCGTGCAGGTTATCGAGCAGCACGCCCCAACTGGACTCCGGTTGACGTTCAACGCACACAAACCCGGCCGCCTCGCCAGCGAGTTCGGCGATCAGCACGATGCGCCGTTCGCCGCCGGGCGCGCTGAGACGAGCCTCCCAGTACGCGGCGCGCTCCTGCGTGACTTCGCCGTCGAGAAAGGCTTCGGGCAGCAGGCCGCGATAAGTGGCCTGCCAACTGCTGCTGTGGATCGAAGCAATGAGCGCGGCATCCGCGAGCGTCGCGGGGCGCAGTGAAAGAGCGGGGGTGGTTCGCATCGGTAGTGCTCAACGGAAATGCCTGACTGCAAAAATGTTACCGCGACCACAGGTGACACCATGTGTAATGAAACTGTATGCATTACGCGACAGCTTTATCAACGGTAACATTACGTGGAGCGAGCGCTGCATGATTCACAACGTTTACCCGGATACCATGGGAATCCGTCCCGCATGAAAATGCAGCGCCCCCGGCGCGTTCTTTCTATCCGTGCGCGGCATCCGCTTGCCGAGCGAAGTGGATCGTTTCAACTGCCTGGCCGCCACTGTCTCTTTCGTGGCAGCAGGCTCATCAGAGAATGTCATGTCTACTGCGTCACACGCTACTTCCTCATCGGAAGAATCCAAAGTCAAGACAGTATTCCGCGTGGTCAGCGGTAACTTTCTTGAGATGTACGATTTCATGGTCTACGGCTATTACGCTTCGGCGATCGCCAAGACCTATTTCCCGAGCGGCAACGAATTCGCCTCGTTGATGCTGTCGCTGTCGGTGTTCGGCGCGGGCTTCCTGATGCGGCCGCTCGGTGCGATCGTCCTCGGCGCCTACATCGACCATCACGGCCGGCGCAAAGGCCTGATCCTCACGCTCGGCCTGATGGCGCTCGGCACGCTCACGGTGGCGTCGATTCCAGGTTACGCGACGATCGGCGTGCTGGCGCCGGTGCTCGTTCTGTTAGGCCGACTGTTGCAAGGCTTTTCCGCCGGGGTCGAACTCGGCGGCGTGTCCGTGTATCTGTCGGAGATCGCCACCAAGGGCAACAAGGGCTTCTATTGCGCGTGGCAGTCGGGCAGCCAGCAGGTTGCCGTGGTGTTCGCCGCGCTGATTGGCGTGTTCCTGAACAAGATGCTGCCGGCCGACCAGATGAGCGCCTGGGGATGGCGCGTGCCGTTCCTGATCGGCTGCCTGATCGTGCCGTTCCTGTTCCTGATCCGCCGTTCGCTGCAGGAAACCGAGGAATTCAAGGCACGCAAGCATCACCCGAAGATGGGCGAGATCATGAAGACGATGGCCGCGAACTGGGGCATCGTGTTGGGCGGCATGGGCATGGTGATCATGACCACCGTGTCGTTCTACATGATCACGGCGTACACGCCGACTTTCGGCAAGGAAGTGCTGAAACTGTCCTCGATCGACACGCTGATCGTCACGGTCTGTATCGGTCTGTCGAATCTGATCTGGCTGCCGCTCGCGGGTGCGCTGTCGGACCGTATCGGCCGCCGTCCGGTGCTGCTGGCCTTCACGATTCTGACCATCATTACCGCGTATCCGGCGCTGCAATGGCTGGTGGCGGATCCTTCGTTCGCGCGTTTGCTGGCGGTCGAATTGTGGCTGTCGTTCCTGTACGGCAGCTACAACGGCGCGATGGTCGTGGCGCTGACCGAAGTGATGCCGGTCGAAGTGCGGACGGCCGGTTTCTCGCTCGCCTACAGCCTCGCCACGACGATCGGCGGCTTCACGCCGGCTATCTCGACGCTGCTGATTCACACCACCGGCAACAAGGCTGCGCCGGGACTGTTCCTGGGTCTGGCGGCGATTTGCGGCTTGATTGCGACGCTGGTGCTGTACCGCACGCCGGAATCGCGCGATCAGTATCGGACGGCCTGAGCTTCGGCGGTCACCGTTCATGGGTCAAAAAAAACCCCGCGTTCGTGAGAACGCGGGGTTTTTGTTTTTGGCACAGCGGCTACGCCGTGTTCACCGCACGGCGTCCCGTTACTGCTTGCGCAATTCGTTCGCCACGGTTTCGACAACTTCGCTCCACGCACCAGGTTGCGGCTGACGCACCAGTGTCGCGCCGGGATACCAGGGGCTGCGCGCCTCGCCGGCGAACCAGCGCCAGTCTGCCGCGAACGGCAGCATCAACCAGAGCGGCTTGCGCAGCGCACCGGCCAGATGCGCGATAGAGGTATCGATCGACACCACCGCGTCGAGCCGTTCGATGATCGCAGCGGTATCCGCGAAGTCGCCGATACGCTTGTCGAAGCGATGAATCGACGCCGCTCGCGGATGCGCGTCGAGCGCCACGCGCTCGTCGGCGCTCAACTCCGGTTGCAGCACGATCCAGTCGATGCCTTCGAGCGCGAACAGCGGATCGAGCGCGGCGAGCGGCATCGAACGTGTTTCATTCTGCTGGATGCGGCCCGACCACACGATGCCGATCTTGCGTTTTGCCTGACCGCCGAGCGAGCCGCGCCATTTGCGGCTGTAGGCGGGCGGCACGCTGAGGTAAGGCGTGCGGGCGGGAATAGAATCGTAGGTGGTGCCGAGTGCGAGCGGCAGGCTCAGCAGCGGACATTGCAGATCGGCGGCGGGTCGTGGCGTGCCTTGAGCGATCAGCGTCACGCGCCAGGCTTGCGCGGCAGGCGCCAGCAACGGCAGCAGTTGCGGTTGCACTTCTAGTACGACGCGCGCCGCGCGCTGCGTGGCGAGCGGGACGAAGCGCACGAATTGCAGCGTGTCGCCGAACCCCTGCTCGGCATGGACCAGCAACGTATGCTGCGCGATCGGCTCGCCGTGCCAGCGCGGCAGCGTCTGGATATCCGGCTGCGCCATGGTTTGCAGACGCCACTCGTATTCCGGCAGTCCGCGCGCGAAATCGCGCATCGCGAGCCATGCGAGCGCGCGGTTCATGTGCGCGGAGGCGAGGTCGGGGCGCAGGCGCAGCGCCTGATCGAAAGCGCGCACGGCGGGACCATGCGCGCCCAGCGCCTGGTGCGCGGTGCCGAGACTCAGCCACGCTAGCGCGAATTGCGGATCGAGACCGACCGCGCGCTCGAGATAGGGCAGCGCCTGCGCATGGCGTCCCAATGCCGCGAGCGCATTGCCCATGCCGAAAATGGCCGGCGGCAGGTTCGGCTGCAAGGTCAGCGCCGCGCGGAACGATTCGACCGCTTCCGCATGGCGGCCGGTGGCGTCGAACGTATTGGCGAGGTTGAAGTGCGCGGCGACGAAGCGCGGCTCGGCCGTCAGCGCCGTCTGGAAACACGGGATCGCCTCTGCCGCGCGTCCGAGCGCGTTCAGCGACATGCCCATGTTGTTGAGCGCGCCGGCGTGGCCAGGACGCAGCTCCAGCGTGCGCCTGAACGCGGCGATGGCTTCCGTGTGACGCCCGAGCGCGTGCAGCGCGTTGCCGAGGTTGTTGTGCGACGAGGCGTCGTTCGGTTGCAGGCGCAACGATTTTTCGAACGCGTCGGCGGCGTCTTCGTGACGGCCCGCCGCGGCGTAGGCGTTGCCCAGGTTGTAGTGCGCCATGGGGAACGACGGCGCGAGCGTCAGCGCGTTGCGGAACTGTTCGATCGCGTCGTCGATCTGGCCGAGCGCCTTTAGCGCGTTGCCGAGGTTCAACTGCAGCGCGGCGTCTTCCGGGCGCAGGTTCACGGCGCGCCGGACGAGCTCGGCGGCTTCGGCGTGCTGACCCTGCTGGTGGCGTAGAACGCCCAGCAGGTGCAACGCATCGACGTGCGCGGGGTTGCCGTCGAGCGTCGCGCGGTAGCCGCGTTCGGCGTCTTCGAGGCGGCCGTCACGATGCGCCGCGAAAGCGCGGTCAAATACAGGTTGCATGACGGGGGATGGCATTCGGGTGAGGCAGAGGCCGCATTTTCCCACACTCGCCAGAGCGCGCTCCGATTTGACCGGTTGTCCCGATATCTATAATGTGTGAGCACATGTTCATATGTGCTGCCGAGCCGCCGTCCATCATGGCTTCTTCCCTCGCTGCATCCACTTCGCTTACCGCCATCGACGATCGCCCGGCCGATACCATCGTGCCGCTGGCCGACCTGTTTCGCCTGCTCGGCGACCCCACGCGGTTGCGCATCGTGCTGGCGTGTCTCGACGAGCGGCGCGCCGTCGGGGCGATCGCCGAGGCGCTGGGTTTGTCGTCTTCGCTGGTGAGCCATCATTTGCGGTTGCTGCGTGCGGCGCGAATCGTGCGTGCGCAGCGGCAGGGTAAGCAGGTCTTCTACCTCGCCGCCGATCGCCATATCAGCGCGATGCTGGCCGGGATGCTCGAACACGTGGCCGAACCGGCCGGCAATGATTCTCTGGATCAGTCATGAAGAAACCCGAAACCCCGAACGGAACTGCGGCGGATCAAGAGGACGCGCACGCGTCCACGCCGCTCGATGTGAGCGACAGCAAGGGCGTTCAGTCTGATGGCGGAGCGCCGCGCGCCGCGCACACCAGGTCAGAACTTGACTGGGCGGGAAGCGGGCAAGGGAGCGAAGCGCATGAGCGTGGCGAGCACGGTAGCCACGATAGCCACGATAGCCACGGCAACCACGGCAACCACGGCAACCACGGCAACCACGGCAACCACGGTCCCGCCAGCCATTCCCACAGTCACGGCCACGCCGGCCACCACCACGCTCACGCTCCGGTTGCCGGTCACGGCCGCGCGTTCGCCCTGGCGGTCGTGCTCAACATCGCGATCGTGGTGGCCCAGACGGTCTATGGCGTGCTCGCCCATTCCACCGCGCTGCTCGCCGACGCCGGCCACAACCTCTCCGATGTCCTCGGCCTGCTGCTCGCGTGGGGCGCCGCCTGGCTCGCTACGCGCAGGCCGTCGGCGCGCTACACGTTCGGTTATGGCAGCTCGTCGATCCTGGCCTCGCTCGTCAACGCCGGGCTGCTGCTGTTCGCGTGCGGCTTGATCGTCGCGGAAGCCATCGGGCGTCTGATCAATCCGGCGCCGGTGGCGGGGCTCGCCGTGTTCGTCGTGGCGATGGGCGGCGTGGTCATCAACGGAATATCCGCGTGGCTTTTCATGCGCGGGCAGCAGGATGACCTGAACATCCGCGGCGCGTTCCTGCACATGGCGGCGGATGCCGGTATCTCGGCGGCGGTCGCGGTGAGCGGCCTCGTGATTCTCTATACCAACTGGACGTGGCTCGACCCGGTGATGAGCCTGCTAGTGGTGGCGGTCGTGGTGGCCGGCACCTGGAGCCTGCTGCGCGATTCGGTGCGCCTTGCGCTCGACGCCGTGCCGCCCGGCGTCGATCTGCAAGGCATCCGCGACTATCTGGCGGGGCAGCCGGGCGTCGTCGACGTTCACGATCTGCACGTGTGGGCGCTGTCCACGACCGGCAACGCGCTCAGCGCGCACTTGGTGATGCCGGCGGGCCATCCGGGCGACGAATCGCTCGACGGCATCGTTCTCACGCTGCGCGAACGTTTTTCGATGCACCATGCGACGCTGCAAGTGGATCTTGGTACGACGCAGCATCGCTGCGCGATGGATCATGCGCCGCACGCGCATTGAGGCGGACAGGAACGCGTTGCGAGGTCACGGCACGGGCAGAGCGCTGAAAGCAAGAAGCAGCCACGCCGAACCCATGCTCGCTGCGCGCCTGATGCACTGCAACCGTCGTTGAGCAGGCGATCGTCGCGCCCCTAGCGGACTTCTTGGCGGCGTACACTAGAACGCATTGTTGTCTCCGGAGTTCCGCATGGACGCTGCCGCAAACGATGCGTCGCCAGTGCTGATCGTCGGGGCGGGTCCGACTGGACTCGCCGCAGCGATGAGTCTGGCGCGTGCCCACATCCCCGTGCGTGTGATCGACAAGGCCATGCAACCGAACCCGTATTCGCGGGCCATCGGCATTCAGGCGCGCACGCTCGAATTGCTCGAGCAGCATCGGCTGGTCGAGCCGTTTCTCGAGCTCGGCCATCGCGCGCGCATCGCCAATCTGTTTTCGAACGGCATGCGTCTCGCGCAGCTCGATTTCGATCCGCTGCATACACGTTATCCGTATCTGCTGTTTCTCGATCAGTCCGTGACCGAGCGTCTGCTGACTGAGCATCTCGCCACATTCGGCGTGACGGTCGAGCGCGGCGTCGAACTGACGATGTTCGCGCAGGGCGCCGCCAGCCTTCAGGCGACATTGCGCCGCGCGGACGGTCACACGGAGACGATGCGCCCGTCGTACATGATCGCCGCCGACGGCGCGCATAGCGCGATCCGTCACCGGCTGGGTTTGAGTTTCGAGGGCAAGACGCTGGAGCAGACTTTCCTGCTCGCCGACCTGCACGCCGAAACCGATTGGCCCGAAGACGAGTTTCATATCTTCGCGTCAGGCGAAGGCCTGGTCGCGCTGTTTCCGATGGGCCACGGCCGGCATCGTCTGATCGCGGATCATGCGATCGAGCCTGCCGCCGTCGCCCCGACCGAGACGCCCGCGGTGTTGGGCGAGCCGCCGCTGAACAGCGTGCCGTCGCCGTCGCTCGCAGCATGCAAGGCGTTGATCGCCCGGCGCGTGCGCGAGCGGGTCGACGTGTCGGATCTGGCGTGGTCTTCGTATTTCCATGTGAATAGCCGCATGGTGGATCGGCTGCGCGTCGGCCGCATCTTCCTCGCGGGCGACGCCGCGCACGTGCATAGCCCGGCCGGCGCGCAGGGCATGAACACCGGCATTCAGGAAGCGTTCAACCTCGGCTGGAAACTTGCGCGCGTATTGAAAGGCGCGGCGCCGGACCGCCTGCTCAATACCTATCACCTCGAACGTCACCCGATCGAACGTGACGTGCTGCGGCAAACCGGTTTCATCACTCAGATGGCGGAGGCCGATCACGGACCGCTGAAGCTGCTGCGCGAACGGGTGATGCCGGTCCTTGCCGCGCTAGGTCCGCTGCGCGACGCCGCGCGCCTCACCATCAGCGAGTTGTCGATCCAGTACCGGCGCAGTCCGCTGACGCTCGAACGTGTGCTCGACGGTGGACCACGTGCCGGCGAGCGCGCACCGGACGCGCTGGTGCATGTGGTGGATGGACCGCTGGGGCGTGCGCCCGGCGTGGGCTGCATTTTCGATCTGCACGATCCGGCGTTCTTCTCGCTGTTTCTGCTGGTGCCGCCGTTGCCCGTCGACGAAAAACCGCTCGATCCCGCGGCGAAGCATGCGCCGCCGCCCGACCCGGAACTGGAGCGCGTGGCGGCGGAAGTCGAGAGATTGCTGCCGGGCGGAGTGCGCATCTGGCGCATCACGGATACCACTGGCGACGGCGGCCCGTCGCTGTCCGAATCGTATGGCCGAACGCGGCCGTCGTTCTATCTGGTGCGGCCGGACGGCTACATCAGCGCGCGCGGGCGCACCGGTTCCGATCTGCACGGTTTGCTGCGGCATTGCGAAGCCTGGTTCGCGGTGAGCGGGGAAATACCGGAGCAGGCGGCCCTGTGAGCCGGGCCGCCTGAGTCGCGCGACTCGCACGGACGTTGAGCGCCGCGAGCGCGGCGCGGCTTACACCGTCGCGGGTGCGGCGGGCGTCAGTTGCGCGCGATGTTTGACGAGCGCTTCCCTGACGATGCCCGACATCGGGATACCGCTCGCATCCGGTTCATCGAGCTCCGCGAGTAGTGCGCGGCGCATGCGCGGCTCCCAGAAACGGCGAATATGGTCGGCGATGCCGGCGAGCGCTTCCTCGCGGTCCGGCATCGAATCGAAAAAGTCGCCGATCCGGTTGGCCATGTCGATCAGGTTCTGATTGTCCATGGCCGTCCTCACTTGCCCGATGTCGCGTTGGCCAACTCACGCTGCTTCAGCAGATCGAGCTGTTCGGTGTTGAAGCGCGAGTAGTCTTTCTGCCATTGCGACGGCTGTTCGACCGGCATCACCTGCACCGCGGTCACCTTGTATTCCGGACAGTTGGTCGCCCAGTCCGAGCTATCGGTGGTGATCACGTTCGCGCCTGATTCGGGGAAGTGGAACGTCGTATACACGACGCCCGGCTGCATGCGCTCGGTTATCTTCGCGCGCAGCACGGTTTGCCCCGCGCGCGATTCGATGCCCACCCAGTCGCCGGTTTTGATGCCGCGCTCTTCCGCGTCGTGCGGATGCAGTTCCAGTCGGTCCTCGTCGTGCCAGCGCGAGTTCTCGGTGCGGCGCGTTTGCGCGCCAACGTTGTACTGCGACAGGATGCGGCCCGTAGTGAGCAGCAGCGGGAATTTGCGCGTGACTTTCTCGGGCGTCGCGATGAACTTCGTAATCACGAACTTGCCCTTGCCGCGCACGAAGGTGTCGATGTGCATGGTCGGCGTACCGTCCGGCGCATTCTCGTTGCACGGCCACTGAATGCTGCCGAGTTCGTCGAGCTTTTTGTACGACACGCCGTGGAAAGTCGGCGTGAGACGCGCGATCTCGTCCATGATCTGCGACGGATGCGCGTAGTCCATTTCATAGCCGAGCGCGCGCGCGAGCATGACCGTGACTTCCCAGTCGGCGTAACCCGGCACCGGCGGCATGACCTTGCGCACGCGCGAGATGCGCCGCTCCGCGTTGGTGAACGTGCCATCCTTTTCGAGGAACGACGAACCGGGCAGCAGCACGTGCGCATACTTGGCGGTCTCGTTCAGGAAGATGTCCTGCACGACGATGCATTCCATCGCCGTCAGCGCTGCGGATACGTGATGCGTATTCGGGTCCGACTGGACGATGTCTTCACCCTGGCAATACAGACCCTTGAAGCTGCCGTGCACGGCAGCGTCGAACATGTTCGGAATGCGCAGGCCGGGTTCCGGTTGCAGCGTGACGTTCCAGGCCTCTTCGAACAGCGTGCGCGTGACCGTGTCGCTGATATGGCGATAGCCCGGCAGTTCGTGCGGGAACGAACCCATGTCGCAGGAACCCTGCACGTTGTTCTGGCCGCGCAGCGGGTTCACGCCCACACCTTCGCGGCCGATGTTGCCCGTTGCCATGGCGAGGTTGGCGATGCCCATCACCATCGTCGAGCCTTGCGCGTGTTCGGTGACACCCAAGCCGTAATAGATCGCGGCGTTGCCGCCGGTCGCATAGATGCGGGCGGCTTCGCGCACGGATTGGGCCGGTACGCCGGTCACCGCTTCGGTCGCTTCCGGCGCGTTTTCCGGCAGCGCGACGAAATCGCGCCATTGCTCGAACGCGCGCGTCTCACAACGCTCGGCAACGAATGCATCGTTGAGCAGGCCTTCGGTGACGATCACATGCGCCAGCGCATTCACGATGGCCACGTTGGTGCCGGGCCGCAATTGCAGATGATGCGACGCCTTCACGTGCGCCGTGTCAACGATATCGATGCGGCGCGGGTCCACCACGATCAGCTTCGCGCCTTCGCGCACACGGCGCTTCAGACGCGAGCCGAACACCGGATGGCCGTCGGTCGGATTCGCGCCGATCACCATGATCACGTCGGCTTTATCGACGGAGGCAAAAGTCTGCGTGCCCGCCGATTCACCGAGCGTGGCTTTCAGCCCGTAGCCAGTCGGCGAATGACACACCCGCGCGCAGGTGTCGACGTTGTTGTTGCCGAACGCGGCGCGCACGAGCTTTTGCACCAGATACGTTTCTTCGTTCGTGCAACGCGACGACGTAATGCCGCCGATCGAATCGCGGCCGTGCTTCGCCTGAATGCGGCGGAATTCCGACGCCGCATACGTAAGCGCTTCTTCCCAACTCACTTCGCGCCACGGATCGGTGATCTTCGCGCGGATCATCGGCTTGGTGATGCGGTCCTTGTGCGTAGCGTAGCCCCACGCGAAACGGCCCTTCACGCAAGCGTGGCCTTCGTTGGCCTGGCCGTTCTTGTGCGGCACCATCCGCACGACCTGGTTGCCCTTCATCTCGGCCTTGAACGAGCAGCCGACGCCGCAATACGCGCACGTGGTGACGACCGAGTGTTCGGCCTGGCCCAGCATGATCACGGTCTTTTCCTGCAAGGTCGCGGTCGGGCACGCGGCCACGCACGCGCCGCACGACACGCATTCCGATTCCATGAACGGCACGTCTTCGCTGGCGGCCACGCGCGACTCGAAACCGCGTCCGGCGATGGTCAGCGCGAACGTGCCTTGCGTTTCTTCGCACGCGCGCACGCAGCGATTACAGACGATGCATTTCGACGGGTCGTAGGTGAAGTAGGGGTTCGACTCGTCTTTCTTGTCCTTCAGGTGATTCGCGCCGTCGAAGCCGTAGCGCACTTCGCGCAGGCCCGTGACGCCCGCCATGTCCTGCAGTTCGCAGTCGCCGTTGGCGGGGCAGGTGAGGCAGTCGAGCGGGTGATCGGAGATGTACAACTCCATCACGTTGCGGCGCAGCGACTGCAAACGATCGGTTTGCGTGCGGACCTTCATGCCGGCTTCGACCGGCGTCGTGCATGAAGCGGGATAACCGCGCTTGCCTTCGATTTCCACGAGACACAAACGGCACGAGCCGAACGGCTCCAGCGAATCGGTCGCGCAGAGCTTCGGCACGTTGACTCCCGCTTCGACGGCGGCGCGCATCACAGAGGTGCCGGCGGGAACGGTGACGGACTGGCCGTCGATTTCCAGCGTGACGTCGATGTCGGCGTGCCGCTCGGGCGTGCCGAAATCGGTGTCGTCGAAGAACGAACGGGGCGCACGCTGCTGCAGGGCTTGCGATTTACACGCGCAGTTGCCTGAGCCGCAGCCGCCAGTGGGAGAGTTGAGCACGTCGGACATGGTTTGGCTCCTGGGTCAGGCCGCTTTCGGCGCGTGTTCAGACACGTTGGCGAGACCGAAGTCTTCGGGGAAATGATCGAGCGCGGACAGCACCGGGAACGGCGTCATGCCGCCCATCGCGCAGAGCGAACCGGACACCATCGTGTCGCACAGATCGCGCAGCAACTGCACTTGCCGGGTGGACGTATCGCCGTTGCGAATCCGGCCTATGACTTCGACGCCGCGCGTCGAGCCGATCCGGCACGGTGTGCATTTGCCGCATGATTCGAGGGCGCAGAAGTGCATGGCGTACTGCGCGAGTTCGGCCAGATTCGACGTGTCGTCATGCACGACGAGGCCGCCGTGGCCCACGACCGCGCCGACTGCCGCATACGCTTCGTAGTCCATGGGAATGTCCCACTGGCTTTCCGGCAGATACGTGCCGAGCGGGCCGCCCACCTGCACCGCGCGAGCGGGCCGGCCGCTCGCCGTGCCGCCGCCGAAGTCATAGAGCAATTCGCGCAGCGTCACGCCGAACGCGAGTTCGACGAGGCCGCCTTGCTTGACGTTGCCCGCGAGCTGGAACGGCAGCGTGCCGCGCGAACGGCCCATGCCGAAGTCTTTGTAGAACGCCGCGCCGCGCGCGAAGATGATCGGCACCGTGGCGAGCGTGATCACGTTGTTGATCACGGTCGGTTGGCCGAAAAGGCCGACGAGCGCCGGCACTGGCGGCTTGGCGCGCACGATGCCGCGCTTGCCTTCGAGCGATTCGAGCAGCGCCGTTTCCTCGCCGCATACGTATGCGCCGGCGCCTTTCGCGACGAACAGCTCGAAGCGATGCGCCGTCGAGCCGAGCACGCTATCGCCGAGCCAGCCGGCGGCGCGTGCTTTGGCGATAGCGGCTTCGAGCGTCGCGATCGAATGCGGATACTCGCTGCGCACGTAAATATGGCCCACCGTCGCGCCCGTCACGACACCGGCGATGATCATCCCTTCGATCAGCACGTACGGATCGCTTTCCATCACGAGGCGATCGGAGAAGGTGCCGGAATCGCCTTCGTCCGCATTGCAGACGATGTACTTCTGCGCCGCTTTCGCGCCGCGCACCGTGCGCCATTTGATGCCGGCCGGGAAGGCTGCACCGCCGCGGCCGCGCAGGCCGGATTCGATCAATGCTTCGCAGGCGGCGTCGCCGTCGGTCTGCAGCGCCTGGCGCAAGCCTTCGAGGCCGCCGTGGGCGACGTAGTCGTCGATGGAAAGCGGGTCGGTGATGCCGATGCGCGCGAACGTCAGGCGCTGCTGCTTCTTCAGATACGGAATCTCGTCGACCACGCCGACTTGCTTTGCGTGCGCTCCGCCATCGAGCAAGCCTGCATCGAACAGCGCGGCGACGTCGCCTGCTTCGACATTCGCGTAGCCGATGCGGCCTTCCGGTGTTTGAACTTCGACGAGCGGTTCGAGCCACAGCAGGCCGCGCGAACCGTTGCGAACCATTTCGACTTCGACGCCGCGGCGCGCGGCTTCGGCTTCGATCGCCTGAGCGAGCACGTCGGCGCCGAGCGCCAGTGCCGACGAATCACGGGGAACGTAGATGCGCGTCATGCCGTCACCTCCACGCACTTGTTGGCGGCCGCGAATATCGCGTCGAACTTTTGCGGCGTGACCTTGGCGTGCAAGGTGCCGTTGAGCATGAGTGCCGGCGACAGTGCGCATTGCCCGAGGCAGTACACCGATTCCAGCTCCACCGTCGCGCCGTGCTCATGTTCGGCGTCGAAGCGGCAGCCGGTGTGCGATTCGATATGCCGGGCCAGCGCTTCGGTGCCCATGCTGCGGCAGGCTTCCGCGCGGCACAGTTGCACCGTAACCTGTGCGGCCGGCTGCGTGCGGAAATGGTGGTAGTAGGTGATGACGCCGTGCACTTCCGCACGCGACAGGTTCATGGCGAGCGCGAGCGGCGCGACCGCCGCGGGCGGCACATAACCGAGTTCGTCCTGAATCGCGTGCAAGACGGCTAGCAGCGATCTGCCCGACTGCGCGTGACGCTGCACGAGCTGATCCGGCGCGATGGCGATGGAATCGTCCAAGTGGTGGCTCCTCCAAAGGCATATATGCACTTGTCATTCATAATGCGTGCACTTATGCTTCGTATATTCGATATGGGATAGCCGAACAATAGGCGGCTGATTCGGCTGGCGCAATAGGAAAGAGTTGAACATATATGATCAGAATCGAGTGCCAGGCGCAGTTGGTGGTGAAGGGCCCGGATGGCCGCGAGGCAAGCCTGTCGGACGTCGTGCCGTTGCTCGCGCTGGTGGATGAGTCCGGCAGCATCGCGCAGGCGGCGACGCTTAAGGGTTTGTCCTACCGTCATGCGTGGGGTTTGCTGCGCAGCATCGAGGAGCGTTTGGGCGGTCCGCTGATCGCCAAGGAGCGCGGCCGCGGCTCGGTGCTATCCGAACTCGGGCAAGCCGTATTGCGTGCGCAGCGTCTGTGCGGCGAAAGGCTCGATAGCAACATGCAGGCGCTCGCGAGCGAAGTGGCGAGCGATCTGAACCGCTGGCTCGCGCCGCCCGCCGACGACGTGCGCATCTTCGCGTCGCATGGTTATGCCGTGGCCGCACTCGTCACGGCGCTGGTCGCGAACGATCTTCCGGTCGACATCAAGTATCGCGACAGCGCGGATGCGGTGAGCGCGCTTGCGCGCGGCGAATGCGATCTGGCCGGCTTCCATGTGCCGCGCGGTGAGTTTCGCGCGGCATGTGCCGATGCGTACCGGCGCTGGCTCGATCCGCAGCGTCACGTGCTCGTGCATCTCACGCGACGCAAGCAGGGGCTCTTTTTGAGCAAGGGCAATCCGCGCGCAATCACGGGCCTGGGCGATCTGGCGCGCGACGACATTCGCTTCGTCAACCGGCAGCCCGGCTCCGGCACGCGCATGCTGCTGGATCTCGCACTACGCAACGTCGGGGTGGATCCGGATCGGGTGAATGGTTATGCGTCGGCCGAACTCACGCATTCGGCGATTGCGGCGTTCGTTGCGAGCGGCATGGCGGATGTGGGCTTTGGCGTGGAGCCCGCAGCGCATCACTTCGGCCTCGACTTCATCCCGGTCGTCGACGAAGACTATTACTTTGCCTGCGACCGCGCGCGCCTCGAGCGTGCGCCGCTTGCGACCGTGATCGGTCTGCTGCGCGGCAGCGCGTTTCGTCATAGCGTCGATCAGCTCGAAGGCTATGACCCGCAAGACTGCGGCAGGGTGGTGGAACTGGAAGAGGGTCTCGGCGAAGCCGTGGCGTAAGCCGCCGTAAACATCGGGCTGTGTTCGGCGCTGCGTATGGCGTCCGTTTGGGATACTCTTTAAGCTTCCGCTTCCGCCTTAACCGCGCGTTATGTCGCGCCGATCTCTATGAAAGTTATTTTTCACGCATGTGCTGCCGTGGCAACGGCTGGTGCGCTGCTCGCCACCGCTTCGGTTGCTGTTGCGCAGAATTCGCCGGGTGTTCCAGGCGGTATCCTGCAAGACCAGTTTCGTCTTGCCGAGCATCCGCAAATGCCGTTTGCCGCGTCGGCGCCCTCGGACAAATATCAGAGCAGTAAAAAATCGGCGATGCGCAAGCGCGGCGATATGGGTGATCCGAATGGCTGCAATCTGCAGTGTCCTAAAGACGAATAAGCGGATACGCGAGTCCGTTGGTTATGCAACGCCGGCGTTCTGCCGGCGTCTTTCGATGGGTCTCCAGGTTCAGGTTTAGCCCGGCGTTGCGGTTGCCGTTGCCTTTGCCTTCACCCTGTGGCGGATGTTCAGGGTTTGGCCGTGTGCCACATGTCCTTGAAGCCGTCTCCCTTCATATCTCCCGCCTGCTTGTCCGCCGCGAAGCGATAGAGCGGGTGGCCTTTGTACGCCCATTGGTGTTTGCCGTCGGCGGCGGCAATTAGCGTCCACTCGCCGGACGGTTTGTCCGACGCGCTGGCCGTGGCTGCCGGCCAATTGTTCAGGCAGCCGCCAGTGCAGGTGCTCACGCCGGGCGTGGTGTCTTTGTCGAAGGTGTAGAGCGTCATGCCGTCCGCCGTGACGAAACGCCCGTCGACGACTTTTGGCGCTTCGGCGAAAGCGCTTTGTTGCAGTGCGAGGAGGGTGAGGCAGAAAAGGGTTTTGCGCATGATGTCGGCTCCTGATCTTGGTGTTGGTTTCGCGCGAAACGCGGCGTGCGCGCGCGTGAGGAATAAACGATCGAGCCGATGCGTTTATTCCAAACGTTTCTTCGCATGGGGAGCGGGAGCGGCAAGGGGGGGCGAACCAGTCGAGCAGGACGGACGCGGCAGGCAACAAAAAACCCGCAAGCAGCAGGCCGCTTACGGGTTTTCGGTGAGACTTGAATGTACTGCCTGAAACGTGTTCTGGTGGAGGCGGCGGGAATCGAACCCGCGTCCAGAAGCACTCTACGACCAGTTCTACATGTTTAGTTCTGTCATTTGATTTAACCGCAGCGACGCGGACGAACACGCTGCACTACGGCGATTCACTAGATTTTCGACCCGGATGTCGTGACACCACCAAGGCTTAACTGACGTATATGACCTCTGTCGGTATTGCTACCGGTCTTGCGACTCTAGCCCGTCAGTAAACTAGGCAGAGGACGGCGGCCCTTAGGCTGCCAGTGCGAACGTATCGTCGTTTGCAGTTACGTTTTTCCCATTGATTAACGAGGTGACGGGTCCTCGACATGCCCTAGCCGCTTCGCAACCCCTGTCGAAACCAGGTCGCCCCCGCGGTTCGTTGCTCAAAATATATGAGCCAGCGTAGATTTTACAATAGATTGACGGCCACGTCCTGACTCATTGACGTGGCGGGCGCGATGGCGGCCGGGCTTGATCGGGCCGGGAGGCCATGCTTCAGCCGAGGTCACGCAATAGTCTCTGCAATTCAGCCGGCGATTGGACAACGTGCTGCGCGTGCCATTGTGTCGGCGGAATATCGTTGCCACAGTAGCCGTACGCCGCCGCGATGGTCCTCATGCCGGCGGCGAAACCCGCCTGCACGTCGCGCAGATCGTCGCCAACGTAGACGACGCGTTCGGGCACCACGTCCAGTTCCCGCGCAGCGTGCAGCAAAGGCGCCGGGTGCGGTTTCGAATGGGGAGTCGTGTCGCCGCTGACGATGCAGCCGGCGCGCTCTTCCAGTCCCAGTTGCGCGATCAGCGGTTCGGTGAGCCTCGCAACCTTGTTGGTGACGATGCCCCAGAGCACGCCACGGGCGTCGAGTTCGTCGAGAATTTCCGGAATGCCCGGAAACAGCGTGGTCTCGATACACAGGTCCGCTTCGTAGTTGGCGAGGAATTCCTCGCGCAGCGACGCGAACTCATGATGTTCGGGGCCGATCCCGAACGCCCCACCGATCAGCCCGCGCGCGCCCGCAGACGCCAGTGGGCGCAGATCTTCGAGCGGTACCATCTCGAGCCCGCGATCGTGGCGCATCTTGTTGACGGCAGCCGCGAGGTCGGGCGCCGTGTCGGCTAGCGTGCCGTCGAGGTCGAACAGCACAGCCATGCAAAGACCAAGTGCGTCTTCGTTGTCTTCGCGTTGGGGCAGGGGTGTGGGATCGCTCATTGATTCGTAGGTCCGGCAGGTCGGGGCGGATCAGACGTCGCGCCGGCAGGCGAGCATGTAGTTCACACTCGTGTCGGCGGACAGCGTGAAATGCTTGCTGAGCGGGTTATAGACGATGCCTTTGATATCGGCCGTGCGCAGGTTGGCAGCGCGCACGAAGCTCGCCAACTCCGAAGGGCGAATGAAGCGCGCGTAGTCGTGCGTGCCCTTGGGCAGCATGCGCGCGATGTACTCGGCGCCGATCACGGCGAACAGGTATGACTTCACGTTGCGGTTCAGTGTGGAAAAGAACACCCAGCCGCCCGGTTTCACTAGCGTCTTGCACGCTTCGACGATGGCGGCGGGCTGAGGCACGTGCTCCAGCATTTCCATGCAGGTGACGACGTCGTACTTGCCCGGTTCGCGGGCGGCGAGCGCCTCAGCGGCGATTTCTTCGTAATCGACGGTTACACCGCTTTCAAGGCTGTGAAGGTCTGCCACGCCCAACGCCTGGGTCGACAGGTCGATTCCCTTGACGTGCGCGCCCAGGCCGGCCATCGACTCGGACAAAATGCCGCCGCCACAGCCGATATCGAGTACGGTTTTGCCGGCAAGATGCGCGTGCGCATCGATCCAGTTCAGGCGGATCGGATTGAGCTCGTGCAGCGGCTTGAATTCGGCATTGGGGTCCCACCAACGATGTGCAAGGTCGCTAAATTTCTGCAGTTCGTGGGGATCGGCGTTGGTCATGGCGGAAGCTGCCTCGAAGAAAGCGGTGAGCGGGCGCTCGAGGATAAACCCGGAGTATATAGGTCGAGGGACGAGGCGGCAAAATGCCGCCCCGTCGAGGTTCGGCCGGGTGCGCGCAGACGGAGGCGAGCAGGCGGCCGGACATAAAAAAAGCCCCGCCGAAGCGGGGCTTTGATACTGCGGTAACGCGCAGCTTATTGCTTCGAAGTACCGACAACTTCGACTTCCACGCGACGATCCGGTGCGAGGCAGGCGATGAGTTGCTTGTGGTTCTTCTGGTTGCAACCGGTCGTGACCGGGTTGCGCTTGCCCTTGCCTTCCGTATAGATACGGTTGGATTCGATGCCCTTGCTGACCAGGTATGCCTTCACAGCTTGAGCGCGGCGCAGCGACAGACGGTCGTTGTACTTGTCCGAACCGATGCGGTCCGTGTAACCCGTTGCGACGACGACTTCCAGGTTCAGCGCGCCGATCTTCGATGCCAGATCGTCCAGCTTTTCCTTGCCGGCCGGCTTCAGGATTGCCTTGTCGAAGTCGAACAGAGCGTCAGCTTGATACGTAATCTTTTGGCTCGTGATAGCCGGTGCAGGTGCGACCGGAGCCGGCGGGGTCGGAGCCTGGGCAACCAGGGCGCCATCGCACTTTGCGTTGGCCGTTGCCGGCGTCCAGAATGCATCGCGCCAGCAAAGCTCGTTCGTGCCGTTCATCCACACGTATTCGCCGGTACCATTCACCCAGTTGTCGTTCGTGGCTTGTCGCGACGCCGGCACCGATTGCGCCATGGCGGATGCAGCCATAACTGCGGTAGCTGCAATGAACGCGAGCTTTGAAAGTTTATTCATATTTCTCCTCTCGAAATTGAGATTACCGCAGGTTTACTGCGAGCCTGTTGACGAAGACAAGTCATACATTGCTCGAAGTATAACATCGGTGTAGAACAAAAAACGTGCTGTGTAGACTTCGAGCAGTGTCTAACTCTTTGTGCGTTGGCATTTTGCCATATCGTTCCCTTCCAACGATAAAAAAATCTGCCCCCCATCAAATCACCCTCCAATTGTGGTGCATGCGCAACAGAAGCAATCGCCCGGAGGGGCCGCCAGTCATGGCTCAGCGGCGAATTGCCCCACGCACGAATCGAGCCTGCTCTCTCTGAAAAATGGAGCGCCGAGGAGGGCTTCGCATTCACTGCCTAATAGGTATACGTACCTTCGTCGGGAGCGGATTCGCGGCATGTTAGAATCGCGTGATGCGTTGCGTCTGCAATGCTTACGCGAAGACGCGGCGAATTGCAGTTAAGCCGTCGTCTTGGCACGTAAAAGATACGGATAATGGATCAATTCGCCAAAGAGACTCTGCCAATCTCCCTAGAGGAGGAAATGCGCCGTTCGTATCTCGATTACGCGATGAGCGTGATCGTAGGGCGTGCGCTTCCCGATGTTCGCGATGGCCTGAAGCCGGTGCACCGGCGCGTGCTGTACGCGATGCACGAACTGAACAACGACTGGAACCGGGCTTACAAGAAGTCCGCGCGTATCGTCGGCGACGTTATCGGTAAATATCACCCGCACGGCGACACGGCTGTATACGACACCATCGTCCGGATGGCGCAGGACTTCTCCCTGCGCTACATGCTGGTCGACGGCCAGGGCAACTTCGGTTCGGTCGACGGCGACAATGCCGCGGCCATGCGGTACACCGAAATCCGCATGGCGAAGATCGGCCACGAACTGCTGGCCGACATCGACAAGGAAACGGTCGACTTCACGCCGAACTACGACGGCAGCGAAAACGAACCGGCCATCCTGCCGGCGCGTATTCCCAATCTGCTGATCAATGGTTCGTCCGGCATCGCGGTCGGCATGGCGACCAACATCCCGCCGCACAACCTCAATGAGGTTGTCGACGCGTGCCAGCATCTGCTCAAGAACCCGGAATCCACGATCGACGAGCTGATCGAGATCATTCCGGCGCCCGACTTCCCGACCGCCGGCATCATCTACGGTGTGGCCGGCGTGCGCGACGGCTATCGCACCGGCCGCGGCCGCGTGGTGATGCGCGCGCTCACGCACTTCGAGGAAATCGACCGCGGTCAGCGCATGTCGATCATCGTCGACGAATTGCCGTATCAGGTGAACAAGCGCTCACTTCTGGAGCGCATCGCCGAACTGGTCAACGAGAAAAAGCTCGAGGGCATTTCCGACATTCGCGACGAGTCCGACAAGAGCGGCATGCGCGTCGTGATCGAACTCAAGCGCGGCGAAGTGCCGGAAGTCGTTCTGAACAATCTGTACAAGGCGACCCAGCTTCAGGACACCTTCGGCATGAACATGGTCGCGCTGGTCGACGGCCAGCCGAAGCTGCTGAACCTGAAGGAAATGCTGTCGTGCTTCCTGTCGCATCGCCGGGAAGTGCTGACGCGGCGCACTGTATACGAACTGCGCAAGGCGCGTGAACGCGGCCACGTGCTCGAAGGTCTGGCGGTTGCACTCGCCAACATCGACGAGTTCATCGCGATCATCAAAGCCGCGCCGACTCCGCCGATCGCCAAGCAGGAATTGATGGCGCGTCCGTGGGATTCCTCGCTGGTGCGCGAAATGTTGTCCCGCGCCGAAACGGAAAATGCGACGGCGGGTGGTCGCGAAGCCTACCGTCCTGACGGTTTGAATCCGTCGTTCGGCATGCAATCCGACGGCCTCTACCGTCTGTCCGACACTCAGGCTCAGGAAATTCTGCAGATGCGTCTGCAGCGCCTGACCGGCCTGGAGCAGGACAAGATCATCGGCGAGTACCGCGAAGTCATGGCGCAAATCGCCGACCTGCTGGACATTCTGGCTCGTCCGGAACGCATTACGGCCATCATCGTCGACGAACTCACGTCGATCAAAGCCGAATTCGGCGACGCGCGCCGCTCGAAGATCGAGCTGAACGCAACCGAACTGAATACGGAAGATCTGATCACGCCGCAAGAAATGGTCGTGACCATGTCGCACGCCGGCTACGTGAAATCGCAGCCGTTGTCCGAATACAGCGCGCAGAAACGCGGTGGTCGCGGCAAACAGGCCACGGCGATGAAAGAAGACGACTGGATCGACACGCTGTTCATCGCGAACACGCACGATCACATTCTGTGCTTCTCGAATCGCGGTCGCGTCTACAGCGTGAAGGTCTACGAAGTGCCGCAAGGTTCGCGGAACTCGCGGGGCCGTCCGATTATCAATATCTTCCCGCTTCAGGAAGGCGAAAAGATTACGGTTGTCTTGCCGGTCAAGGAATTCTCGGCTGACAAATTCGTCTTCATGGGCACCGCGTTAGGAACGGTAAAAAAGACGCCGCTGGAAGCCTTTGGGCGTGTGTTGCGCAAAGGTATTATTGCGGTCGGTCTGGATGACGGCGATTACCTGATCGGCGCCGCCATTACCGACGGCCAGCACGATGTCATGCTGTTCTCGGATTCGGGCAAGGCAGTTCGCTTCGACGAGAACGACGTGCGTCCGATGGGCCGCGAAGCGCGCGGCGTGCGCGGCATGCAGCTCGAAGACGGTCAGAGCGTGATCGCGTTGCTGGTGGCGGGCGACGAGCAGCAGTCGGTGCTTACCGCTACGGAAAACGGTTTCGGCAAGCGTACGCCGATCATCGAATACACCCGTCATGGCCGCGGTACGAAGGGCATGATCGCGATCCAGACCTCGGAGCGCAACGGCAAGGTCGTCGCCGCCACGCTGGTGGATCAGGAAGCGCAGATCATGCTGATCACCAATACCGGGGTGCTAATCCGTACGCGAGTGTCGGAAATTCGGGAAATGGGACGTGCAACCCAAGGTGTTACACTCATCAGCCTTGACGAAGGGACCAAGCTTTCAGGTCTGCAACAGGTTGCTGAGGCGGAAGCAGAGGGTGATGCGGAAGGCGACGTCGAAGGTCCCGCCGAAGGTGACAGCGCGGGTGACAACGGCGGCGAACCGGGCGGTGCTGCCTGATTCGTGTCTGCGTCTTACAGTCTCAGTGATTGGTTGAAAGCTGCGCCGGGAATAATGGCGTGTCGGGCTGATACGTGTCCTGCGCAGCTTGCTGTTCAAGTTCATTTCTATTAGGGAGTAATGATGCAAAAACGATTCAAACAACTGATGTTGCTGGCTGCCCTCGTGCCGACCTTCGCTATGGCTCAAGCGCTTCAGAGCCCGGCTCCGGCGGCTCCGGCTGCTGCCGCGGCACCGGTTGATCCGGCCAAGCAGGCTGCAATCAAGGACCTGTTGGACGCCATCGACGCGCAAAAGCTCGTCGGCGCGATCGGCAACAGCGCCCAGATGCAAGCCAAGCAGCTGGTTCCGGCAATCCTGTCGGACGCACTGAGCGAAAACAAGACGATGACGGACAAGCAGAAGCAGGCTTCCGTCCCGACGCTGCAAAAGAACGCAGTGCCGAAGCTGGTTGACGGCGCAGGCCAGGTGTTCGCAACGGACTCGTTCCGTCAGGACGCCATGCAAGCTCAGTACGACGCGTACGCGAAGTACTACAGCACGTCGGAAATCAAGGATCTGACGACGTTCTACAAGAGCCCGACCGGCCGCAAGTTCATCCAGGTGCAAGACCAGGTTGGCCGCGACGTCGTGAACGGCTTGATGCAAAAGTACATGCCGCAATCGATCAAGGCAACGCGTGACCAGGCCGACAAGGAAGTCGCGTCGGTCAAGCCGGCCAAGTAAGCTCAAGGTCGAAAGGCTGCGCTGATATCGCGCCAGCCGCCTCCCGGTGGGGCCGCCTCATAGGCTGGATGGCGCATGGGGTTTGGCGGCTTGGCTGTGACAATGCGATAATGGCCGTTTGCGCACACGCGCAGACGGCCATTTTCTTTTTTGGCGCGAAATGGTCTGAAGCCCGCGGTCTGCAACCCGCGGCCTGAAACCCGCGTCAGAAAATTGCGCCGGCAAAATCACGTTGTCAGTTGACGGTCATTGCCGGCCCGGCTGCCAACGTCGCCGATTTTTGCGCGATCTTCGTTTTTCGCGCCTGCTTCCAGGATCTCACGATGCGCGTCTTTAATTTCTCCGCCGGCCCTGCGGCCATGCCCGAAGAAGTGCTGCGTCAAGCCGCCGACGAAATGCTCGATTGGCAAGGCAGCGGCATGAGCGTGATGGAAATGAGCCATCGCGGGAAAGAGTTCATGTCGATCCACGAGGAAGCGCTCGTCGATCTGCGCGACCTGCTCGAGGTGCCGGCGAGCCATCGCATTCTGTTCCTGCAAGGCGGCGGTCTCGGCGAGAACGCAATCGTGCCGATGAATCTGATGGGCGCGAAGCCGCGCGCGGATTTCGTCGTGACGGGTTCCTGGTCGCAGAAGTCGTTCAAGGAAGCGCAGAAGTACGGCACCGTGCATCTGGCGGCGAGCGGCCAGACGGCTGAGGGTTTTACCCGCGCACCCGCGCGCTCCGAATGGCAACTGTCGGACGACCCGGCTTACGTGCATCTATGCACGAACGAGACGATCCACGGCGTCGAGACGTTCGAGATTCCCGATCTCGGCGATATTCCGCTGGTGGCGGACGCCTCGTCGCATATCCTGTCGCGTCCCATGGACATCGCCAAATACGGCGTGCTGTTTGGCGGCGCGCAGAAGAACATCGGTATGGCCGGCGTGACGGTGGTGGTCGTGCGCGAAGACATGCTGGATCGTGCGCTGCCGATCTGCCCGTCGGCGTTCGAATGGAAGACCGTCGCCGAGAACAATTCGATGTACAACACACCGCCCACTTACGCGATCTACATCGCCGGGCTGGTGTTCAAGTGGTTGAAGAAGCAGGGCGGCCTTGCCGCGATGGAAGCACGTAATCTCGAAAAGTCGAAGCTGCTGTACGACGCGATCGACTCGAGCAGCTTCTATCTGAACAAGGTCGAACACGGCTCGCGCTCGCGGATGAACGTCCCGTTCTTCCTCGCCGACGAGTCCCGCAACGAAGATTTCCTGGCCGGCGCGAAAGCGCGGGGAATGGTGCAGCTAAAGGGCCACAAGTCCGTCGGCGGCATGCGGGCGTCGATTTATAACGCCGTCCCGCTCGAGGGCGTCAAAGCGCTTGTCGAATACATGAAGGAATTCGAACAGCGCAGCGCCTGAGTCATCAGGGCGCGCGCATCCTTTCCAGCACGCATTTGTGCAGCAGCTACCGGCAGGGCCGTTTTCACGCATGGACGACGAACTCAATACCCGACTCAAGCCTCTTCGCGAACGCATCGACGCCCTCGACGCGCAGTTGATCGCGCTCCTCAATCAACGCGCCGCGGTGGCGCTCGAGGTGGGCGAAGTCAAGAAGCATTTCAACGCGCCGGTGTTCAGGCCGGAGCGCGAACAGCAGGTGATCGCGCGTCTGCAGGACATGAGCGAAGGGCCACTCGCGAGCGAGCATATCAGTGCGATCTGGCGCGAGATCATGGCCGCGAGCCGCGCGCTCGAGAAGACCATCAAGGCCGCCTACCTCGGCCCGGTCGGCACCTACAGCGAGCAGGCGATGCACGAGTACTTCGGTCAGTCGATCGAAGGCTTGCCGTGTCCGTCGATCGACGAAGTGTTTCGCTCGGTCGAAGCGGGCGCCGCGGAATTCGGCGTCGTGCCGGTCGAGAATTCGACCGAAGGCGCGGTGTCGCGCACGCTCGATCTGCTGCTGCAAACGCAACTCACGATCGGCGGCGAACTGGCTTTGCCGATTCATCATAATTTGTTGACGCTAAACGGCGACCTCACCGGCGTGACGCGTGTTTGCGCGCACGCGCAGGCGCTCGCCCAATGCCAGCGTTGGCTGTCGACCAACGCGCCGCATCTGGAGCGCAAGGCGGTGTCGAGCAACGCGGAAGCGGCACGCATGGCCGCTGAAGATCCGACCGTGGCGGCGATCGCCGGCGATCGCGCTGCGACTCACTACGGCCTGCAGGTAGCGTATGCGCTGATCCAGGACGATCCGCACAACCGCACGCGTTTCGTGATGATCGGCAAGCAGCCCGCTGGCCCGAGCGGACACGACCAGACTTCGCTGATCGTTTCCGTGCAGAACGAGCCCGGCGCCGTGTTCAAGCTGCTGGAGCCGCTGGCGCGTCACAGCGTATCGATGACGCGCTTCGAATCGCGACCGGCGCGCGTCGGCACGTGGGAGTACTACTTCTATATCGACGTCGAAGGTCATCGCGACGATCCGGCGGTTGCTGCCGCGCTCGCCGAACTCGGCGAGAAGGCTGCATTCCTGAAAATTCTGGGCTCGTATCCGCGCGCCCGCTGAAGCTACTCAAGCGGCGGTCCGCAGCATCCGGGCGCGCCAGCCGCACATTCAATTACTCATAGTCGTTCGGAGAGTCTCATGACAGCGTCTTTCGGTCCTTCCTACGTTCGCGCTATTGCGCCTTACATTGCGGGCAAACCGATTTCGGAAGTGGCCCGCGAGTTCGGTCTGGACGAAGCGACCATCGTGAAACTCGCGTCGAACGAGAATCCGCTCGGCATGCCGGAGTCGGCGCAGCGTGCCATGGCGCAGGCCGCCAGCGAACTGGGCCGCTACCCGGATGCCAATGCGTTCGAGCTGAAAACTGCGCTGAGCGAGCGCTACGGCGTGCCGGCCGACTGGATCACGCTTGGCAACGGCAGTAACGACATCCTCGAAATCGCGGCGCATGCCTTTGTGGAAAAGGGCCAGTCGATCGTCTATGCACAGTACTCGTTCGCGGTTTACGCGTTGGCGACACAGGGCCTGGGTGCTCGTGCGATCGTCGTGCCGGCCGTCAAATACGGTCACGATCTCGACGCGATGCTCGCCGCGATCACCGACGACACGCGCCTGATCTTCGTCGCCAACCCGAACAACCCGACCGGCACGTTCATCGAAGGCGCGAAGCTCGAGGCGTTTCTCGACAAGGTGCCGCGCAACGTGGTCGTGGTGCTCGACGAGGCGTACACGGAGTATCTGCCGGAAGAGAAGCGCTACGACTCGATCGCGTGGGTGCGCCGCTATCCGAATCTGCTGGTGTCGCGCACGTTTTCGAAGGCGTTCGGCCTGGCGGGTTTGCGCGTGGGTTTCGCGATCGCACAGCCCGAGTTGACCGACCTGCTGAATCGTCTGCGTCAGCCGTTCAATGTGAACACGCTGGCGCAAGCCGCGGCGATCGCTGCATTGAATGACAAGGCGTTTCTGGAAAAGAGCGCCGCGTTGAACGCGCAAGGCTATCGCCGTCTGACCGAAGCGTTCGACAAGCTCGGTCTGGAATATGTGCCGTCGGATGGCAACTTCGTGCTGGTGCGTGTCGGCAACGACGACGCAGCCGGCAATCGCGTCAACCTGGCGTTGCTGAAGCAGGGTGTGATCGTGCGTCCGGTCGGCAACTACGGTTTGCCGCAATGGCTGCGCATCACGATCGGCCTGCCGGAAGAGAACGAAGCATTCATCGCGGCGCTCGAAAAAACGCTCGCCACCGCGTAAGCGGTAACCCTTGACCCGCGCGCCTCGTCGGCATGAAAGGCGCGCTCAATTTGTGACCGACGTGGCCGCGTTTTCTTTTAACAAGCTGGTAATTTTCGGTGTCGGCCTGATCGGCGGATCGCTCGCGCGCGCGTTGCGCGAGCGGCGCGAGACCGAGGGCGCGCGCAAGGTGATTGGCGTCGGACGTTCGTCTGCGTCGACCGAGCGTGCGCTGGAACTGGGCGTGATCGACGGCTCGGCGGCGCTAAATGACGACACTTCACTGCGAGAAGCGTTGTCCGGCGCCGACTTCGTGCTGCTGGCCGCGCCGGTCGCGCAAACGCAGCCGCTGCTCGAACGCATCGCCCCGTTTCTCGATGCGGCCACGATCATCACCGACGCCGGCAGCACCAAGTCGGACGTGGTCGCTGCTGCCCGTGCTGCGCTCGGCGCGCGTATCGGCCAGTTCGTGCCGGGGCATCCGATTGCCGGCCGCGAGGCAAGCGGCGTGGATGCCGCGTTGCCTGACTTGTATGTGGGCCGCAATGTCGTGTTGTGCCCGCTGCCTGAGAATGCGTCGGCAGACGTGGAGCGCGTCGCGGCCATGTGGCGGGCCACCGGCGCGCTGGTGCGCAATATGACACCTGAGCAGCACGACCGCGTGTTCGCGTCGGTCAGCCATTTGCCGCACGTGCTCTCGTTCGCGCTGGTCGAGCAGATTCTCAATTCGCCCGATGCCGCGCTGAAATTCTCGTTCGCGGCGGGCGGTTTCCGCGACTTCACGCGGATTGCCGCGTCGAGCCCGGAAATGTGGCGCGACGTGTGCGTGGCCAATCGCGTTGCGCTGCTCGACGAACTCGACGCCTATACGGCCGTGCTCGCGCGCCTGCGCGCGGCGATCGAAGCCGCTGACGGCGCCGCCCTCGAAACCGTGTTCGCGCGCTCGCGCGTGGCGCGTACCGAATGGCAGGAACAGCGCGCTGCCGGCGTCGCCAATAGCGACGCGTCGAAATAACCGGAAACTGGACTCAATCATGGAATTCCTCGATCTCGGACCGTTCTCCCGCGCGTCCGGCACGATTCGTCTGCCAGGTTCGAAGAGCATCTCGAACCGGGTGCTGCTGCTCGCGGCGCTCGCCGAAGGCGAAACGACGATCACGAACCTGCTCGACTCCGACGACACCCGCGTGATGCTCGACGCGCTCGAAAAACTCGGCGTGCGTCTGAAGCGCGACGGCGACACCTGCGTCGTGGCGGGCACGCGCGGCGCATTCACGGCGCGCACGGCCGACCTGTTTCTCGGCAACGCCGGCACGGCAGTGCGTCCGCTGACGGCGGCGCTGGCGGTCAATGGTGGCGACTATCGAATTCACGGCGTGCCGCGCATGCACGAACGGCCGATCGGCGATCTGGTCGACGGCCTGCGCCAGCTCGGCGCGAAGATCGATTACGAAGAGAACGAAGGCTATCCGCCGCTGCGGATTCGCCCCGGGCAGATCAACGCCGACGCGCCGATCACCGTGCGTGGCGACGTGTCGAGCCAGTTCCTGACCTCGCTTCTCATGACGCTGCCGCTGCTGCGCACCGAAAGCGGCGTGAGCACCGTGCAGGTGGACGGCGAACTGATCTCGAAGCCGTACATCGAGATCACCATCAAGCTGATGGAGCGCTTCGGCATCAAGGTCGAGCGCAACGGCTGGCATCAGTTCATCGTGCCGGCGGGGCAGCGGTATCAGTCGCCGGGCACGATCATGGTGGAGGGCGATGCGTCGTCCGCTTCGTACTTTCTCGCGGCCGGCGCCCTCGGCGGCGGGCCGTTGAGAGTGGAGGGCGTTGGCCGCGCGAGCATTCAGGGCGACGTCGGCTTTGCCGATGCGCTGATCAAGATGGGCGCGAACCTGCAGATGGGCGACGACTGGATCGAAGTGCGCGGCGTCGGTCACGACAACGGCAAGCTCGAGCCGATCGACATGGACTGCAATCTGATTCCCGACGCTGCCATGACGATCGCCGTCGCGGCCCTGTTCGCCGACGGCGCAACCACTCTGCGCAATATCGCCAGCTGGCGCGTGAAGGAAACCGACCGGCTCGCCGCGATGGCGACAGAACTGCGCAAGGTCGGCGCCAAGGTGCAGGAGGGCGAGGACTTCATCGTCATCGAACCGCCTGAAAAGCTGATTCCGAACGCCGCCATCGATACCTACGACGACCACCGCATGGCCATGTGCTTTTCGCTGGTGAGTCTCGGCGGCGTGCCGGTGCGGATCAACGATCCGAACTGCGTCGGCAAGACCTTTCCCGATTATTTCGAGCGCTTCATTGCGCTTGCTCAACCCTGATTCGACCCCAAATCGACCGACGTGCGACTTTTTCGATGAAACCGACCCGTCCCTTTCACCAGACGCCCGTCATTACGATCGACGGCCCGAGTGCCTCCGGCAAAGGCACCGTGGCCGCGCTGGTTGCCGCGAGCCTCGGCTTCCACTTGCTGGACAGCGGCGCGCTGTACCGTCTCGCCGCGCTCGCCAGCCTGCGCTACAACATTGCGGCGCACGATGCCGATGCGCTGACGAAGCTGATTGACGATCTGCATATCACTTTTCGCGAAGGGCTGGCGCAGCTCGACGGTGTCGATGTATCGGCAGAGATTCGCGCCGAGGAAGTCGGCAGCCGCGCCTCCGCGATCGCTGTGCACGCGCCGGTGCGTACCGCGCTGGTGGCGCGCCAGCGGGCTTTTCGTAAGGAACCGGGGCTGGTTGCCGACGGCCGCGACATGGGCACCGTGATCTTCCAGGACGCCGTGCTGAAGGTGTTCATGACCGCCAGCGTGGAGGCCCGCGCGGCGCGCCGGCATAAGCAATTGATCCAAAAAGGATTTTCTGCTAATATAGATGACTTGCTCCGGGATTTGCGTGAGCGCGACGAGCGTGACAGTCAGCGCGTAGCCGCGCCACTCAAGCCTGCAGCGGATGCAAAGCTGCTTGATACCTCCGCATTGTCGGTCGACCAGGCGGTCGAGCAGGTGGTGCAATGGTATGAAGCTTTAGTCCCGCATGCTTGATGAAAGTACGAGTTGTGCTTCGGGTGTGGGCGCAGTAGAAGTCCGTTGTCAGTAGGTGTTTCGCGATCGTCGCGAAGCTTGTATTAACCCTTTAACCCCGCGTGGCATTCGCACACTAGCCGTTATTGCTGACCATCCGGCCAGCCGGGCACCGCGAGAACCATGCAAATTTTGATTTTTATGTCCGACCTGCAAACCTCTACCCCGAATACCGAATCTTTTGCGGCTCTGTTCGAAGAGTCGCTGACCAAGCAAGACATGCGCGCCGGCGAAGTGATCTCCGCCGAAGTCGTGCGTGTTGACCACAACTTCGTGGTCGTCAACGCTGGTCTCAAGTCCGAAGCCTACATCCCGCTCGAAGAGTTCCTGAACGACGCGGGCGAGGTAGAAGTGCAGGCGGGCGACTTCGTTTCCGTCGCGATCGACGCGCTGGAAAACGGCTATGGCGACACGATCCTGTCGCGCGACAAGGCGAAGCGCCTGGCTTCGTGGCTGTCGCTGGAAAAGGCTCTCGACAACAACGAACTCGTGACCGGCACGATCACGGGCAAGGTCAAGGGCGGCATGACCGTCATGGTCAACGGCATCCGCGCGTTCCTGCCGGGTTCGCTGGTTGACACGCGTCCGGTCAAGGACACGACCCCGTACGAAGGCAAGACGCTGGAATTCCGCGTCATCAAGCTCGACCGCAAGCGTAACAACGTCGTGCTGTCGCGTCGTGCCGTGATCGAAGCGACCCAAGGCGAAGAGCGCGCAAAGCTGCTCGAAACGCTGAAGGAAGGCGCGATCGTGGAAGGCGTGGTGAAGAACATCACCGATTACGGCGCGTTCGTGGACCTCGGCGGCATCGACGGCCTGCTGCACATCACCGACATCGCATGGCGTCGTGTGCGTCACCCGAGCGAAGTGCTGTCGGTTGGCCAGGAAGTCACCGCGAAGATCCTCAAGTTCGACCAAGAGAAGAACCGCGTTTCGCTGGGCATCAAGCAACTGGGCGACGATCCGTGGGAAGGTATCTCGCGCCGCTACCCGTCGGGCACGCGCCTGTTCGGTAAGGTCACCAACATCACCGACTACGGCGCATTCGTCGAAGTCGAATCGGGCATCGAAGGCCTGGTTCACGTGTCGGAAATGGACTGGACGAACAAGAACGTTGCACCGTCGAAGGTTGTGCAACTGGGCGACGAAGTCGAAGTCATGGTTCTCGAAATCGACGAAGACCGCCGCCGTATCAGCCTCGGCATGAAGCAATGCAAGCCGAACCCGTGGGACGACTTCAGCCGCAACTTCAAGAAGGGCGACAAGCTGCAAGGCGCGATCAAGTCGATCACCGACTTCGGCGTCTTCATCGGTCTGCCGGGCGGCATCGACGGTCTGGTTCACCTGTCGGACCTGTCGTGGTCGGAAACGGGCGAAGAAGCAGTTCGCAAGTACAAGAAGGGCGACGAAGTGGAAGCGATCGTTCTCGGCATCGACGTCGAGAAGGAACGCATTTCGCTGGGTATCAAGCAGCTCGAAGGCGACCCGTTCAGCAACTTCGTTGCCATGAACGACAAGGGTTCGATCGTCGACGGCGTGGTCAAGTCGGTGGACGCGAAGGGTGCCGTGGTTCAGCTGTCGGCTGAAGTCGAAGGCTACCTGCGCGCTTCGGAAATCGCACAAGACCGCGTGGAAGATGCTCGCAACGTGCTGAAGGACGGCGACAAGGTCAACGCGATGATCATCAACATCGATCGCAAGTCGCGTGGCATCAACCTGTCGATCAAGGCCAAGGATTCGGCTGAGCAACAGGAAGCGATCCGCGGCCTGGCTTCGTCGGACTCGAGCTCGGCTGCTACCGGCACGACGAACCTCGGCGCGCTGCTGAAGGCCAAGCTCGACGGCCAGAACCAGTAAGCCTGAGAGGTCTGCTGCAGTATGACCAAATCGGAATTGGTCGCCCAGCTGGCTACGCGATTTCCGCAACTTGTTCTTAAAGATGCGGATTTCGCGGTGAAGACGATGCTTGATGCGATGTCGGAGGCACTTGCCAACGGTCATCGCATCGAAATTCGTGGCTTCGGCAGCTTCGGCCTTAACCGCCGTCCCTCCCGCGTCGGGCGTAATCCGAAGTCGGGCGAGAAGGTGTTGGTACCTGAGAAGTACGTACCGCACTTCAAGCCGGGCAAGGAATTGCGCGAGCGGGTAGATCGTCGCGCGGGCGAGCCGCTGAAGGCCGAAGAGCCGGATGACGACCTGTAAATGCTTCGCTGTGTTATTTGCAGCGTGGCATGGGTAGCGTCAGCGGCCAAAGCCAGTCGGCAAAAGACCAGAAAAAGCGCCTTCGGGCGCTTTTTTTCGTCTGTACGTTTTGCGCGTGCGCATTCACTTGGATCGACGTGCGATTGGCTGGTAGCGCCTCCCGCCGAGCCGTCTACCCGCGTGACCGCCTGACCACCCAATCACCCAATCACCCAATCACCCAATCACCCAATCACCCAATCACCCAATCACCGACTCGCCCGCGCGCGTAGCCGTTTGCGGCAAGATGTAGCACGATAAAGCCCCGTAAGCCCCTAATCCGCCAGTTCCTGCCCAGCCGCGAGGGCTTCAATTACAATACGGGTCACTTCGGCGCGGGCAACACCGTGGCGCGACGCGTCATCAAGCCGGCGTCACCCCGCAACTGCCGTCAAGAGACCTATACATGAAATTTATCGTCTGGCTGATCCGTGTGCTGGTGTTCGTGCTGCTGCTGGTGCTGGCGCTCTCCAACACACA
Organism: Paraburkholderia sp. RL17-380-BIE-A; assembly: GCF_046028085.1. Lineage (NCBI taxonomy): Bacteria > Pseudomonadati > Pseudomonadota > Betaproteobacteria > Burkholderiales > Burkholderiaceae > Paraburkholderia > Paraburkholderia sp. RL17-380-BIE-A. The sequence continues at coordinate 15,839 of NZ_JARESQ010000027.1, read as the reverse complement.
ACCTGCTACGCTGAATTTCCTCGCCGGCTACGCATGGTCGGCGCCGTTGATCCTGATCGGCCTCGCCTTCTTCGTGGTAGGGCTGCTGGCCGGGCTGGTGTCGTCGATGCCGGCCATGGTGCGTTTGCGCATGGAAAACGGCCGGCTCAAACGCGAGTTGCGCGTGGCGCGCGAAACCCCGGTCGTGGTCGAGCAACCGCCCATGCCGCCGCTGATCTGAATTCCCTTCGCCGCGCGCATGAGCGCGGCTTTCCGTCTTCGCTTTCCCGCACATTTGCATTTATCGCATGGATCTAGACTTCTGGTGGCTGCTTGTCATACCCGTCGCTTTCGCGTTTGGCTGGATGGCTGCGCGCTACGACCTCAAGACGCTGCTGTCTGAAAGCGCCAACCTGCCGCGCTCGTATTTTCGCGGCCTGAATTTCCTGCTCAACGAGCAGCCGGACCAGGCGATCGACGCGTTCATCGAAGTGGTCAAGCTCGATCCTGAAACGGTCGAACTGCACTTCGCGCTGGGCAACCTGTTCCGTCGCCGCGGTGAAACGGATCGCGCGATTCGCGTGCATCAGAATCTGTTGAGCCGTGCCGACCTGCCGGTCAGCGAGCGCGATCATGCGCTCTATGAGTTGGGGCAGGATTTCCTGAAAGCGGGCTTGCTCGATCGCGCCGAAGAAACCTTCCGCTCGCTCGAAACCGGCGACTACGCGCTGGGCGCGCAGCGCGCGCTTCTCACCATCTACGAAATCGAGAAGGACTGGGTCAAGTCGATCGACACGGCCCGTCATCTGGAAACGATGGGTGCGGAGTCGCTCGACAAGGAAATCGCGCAGTTCCACTGCGAACTCGCGCAGGAAGCGCTGCAACAGAAGAAGCCCGACGAGGCCCGCCGTCAGCTCGGTTTCGCGTTGAAGGCGAACCCGACCAATGTGCGCGCCACGATCCTGTTCGGCGACGTCGACGCGGCCGGCGGCGCGCCGGAAGCGGCGATCGCCCAATGGCGGCGGGTGGAGGAGCAGAATCCGGCTTATCTGCCGCTGGTCGCGGAAAAGCTGATGAAGGCTTACGAGGCGCTCGGCCGTCCGCAAGATGGCGCCGATCTGCTCACCACGTGGGTGGACCGCTATCCGACCAACGATCTGCTGGACGTGGCTTACCAGCACGTCGCATCGCTGCGCGGACCCGAGGCCGCGCATGCGCTGGCGCGCTCACAAATGCAGAAGTCGCCGAATCTGGCGGGCATGACGCGGCTGCTCGAGGCGCAGGAAGCCGTCGCGGAAGAACCGCGCCGCAGCGAACTCGAACTGATGCGCACGCTGATTCGCCAGCGCACCAAAAATCTGCCACGGTATACGTGCCAGAATTGCGGTTTCAGGGCGCGGCTTTTTTACTGGCAGTGCCCGGGTTGCAGCGGTTGGGAAACCTATGCGCCGCGCCGGGTCGAGCCGATCACCGCGTCGAACTGACACGCGGGTGGTCACGCCGGGTCCAGCCACGCGCTCGCGCCGCGAATCCGCGCGTGGCAAGCGTCCTCGCTCGGGCGGATCTCGCAACCTGTTCATGACCGGCTTTATCGTCGGGAATCATCACCGGAACCTTCTACCGGAAAGCGTATGAAAATCACCATTATCGGCACGGGCTATGTGGGTCTCGTCACCGGCGCGTGCCTCGCCGAGATCGGCCACGACGTTTTCTGTCTGGACGTCGATCCGCGCAAGATCGAAATCCTCAACAACGGCGGCGTGCCGATTCACGAGCCCGGCTTGCAGGAGATGATCGCCCGCACGCGCGCGGCGCGCCGCATCACGTTTTCCACGGATGTCGAAGCCAGCGTCGCGCACGGCGACGTGCAGTTCATCGCCGTCGGCACGCCCCCGGACGAAGACGGTTCGGCCGATCTGCAATACGTGCTCGAAGCGGCCCGCAACATCGGCCGCACGATGAACGGCTTCAAGGTGATCGTCGACAAATCGACGGTACCGGTCGGCACCGCGCAGCGTGTACGCGCGGTGGTCGAAGAAGAACTGGCCAAACGCGGACTCGCGGGCAGCGCGCAACATCGCTTCTCGGTGGTGTCCAATCCCGAATTCCTGAAGGAAGGCGCGGCGGTCGACGACTTCATGCGCCCCGACCGCATCGTGATCGGCCTGGATGAAGACGAAGCCGGCCTGCGCGCGCGCGAACTGATGAAGCGTCTGTACGCGCCGTTCAACCGCAATCACGAACGCACGCTCTACATGGACGTGCGCTCGGCCGAATTCACCAAATACGCCGCCAATGCGATGCTCGCCACGCGCATCTCGTTCATGAACGAAATGTCGAATCTGGCGGACCGCGTCGGCGCGGATATCGAAGCGGTGCGCCGCGGCATCGGCTCCGATCCGCGCATCGGCTATCACTTCCTGTATGCCGGTTGCGGCTACGGCGGCTCGTGTTTCCCGAAAGACGTCCAGGCGCTGATCCGCACGGCTAGCGAGAGCGGCCACAATCTGCGCATCCTCGAAGCGGTCGAGGAAGTGAACGACAAGCAGAAAGACGTGCTGGTGCATAAGATCACGGCCAAGCTCGGCGACGATCTGAGCGGCCGTACGTTCGCCGTGTGGGGGCTCGCGTTCAAGCCTAATACCGACGACATGCGCGAGGCGCCGAGCCGTCGCCTGATCGCGGAACTGCTCGCGCGCGGCGCCCACGTGCGGGCGTACGATCCGGTTGCGGTGACCGAAGCGCGCCGCGTGTTCGCGATGGATCTGCATGACGTGCCGGACCAGTTCGCGCGACTCACCTTCGCGGGCACGCAGGACGAAACGTTGACGGACGCCGACGCGCTCGTGATCGTGACCGAATGGAAAGAATTCAAGAGCCCGGATTTCGTGCATCTGAAATCGGTGCTGAAGTCGCCGCTGATTTTCGACGGACGCAACCTGTACGAACCGGACGCGATGACCGAACTCGGCATCGACTATCACTCGATTGGACGCCCTTATGCCCAACCCTCTGAACTTCCGGCCAATGCCTGAGACCGTGCCCGGCGCCATCCCGTCCACGCCCGCGCCGCAGCTCACCGTCGTGCCGCGCGAACAGCTCGCCGCGGCGCGCGTGCTGGTGGTGGGCGACGTCATGCTCGATCGCTACTGGTTCGGCGACGTGAATCGCATTTCGCCGGAAGCGCCGGTGCCGGTCGTGCACGTGCAGCGTCAGGAAGACCGCTTGGGCGGCGCGGCGAACGTCGCGCGCAACGCGGTTGCGCTCGGCGCTCAAGCAGGCTTGCTATGCGTGGTCGGCCATGACGAACCTGGCGAGCGCATCGTGCAGTTGCTGAACGAAAGCGGCGTGAAGCCCTATCTCGAGCGTGACCCGGCGCTTCTCACCACGATCAAGCTGCGTGTGCTGTCGCGCCAGCAACAGCTGCTGCGCGTCGACTTCGAAAACTCGCCGGCGCACGAAGTGCTGCTCGCCGGTCTCGCACGATTCGACGAACTGCTGCCGTCGCACGACGTGATCCTGATGTCCGACTACGCGAAGGGCGGCCTGACCCACGTCACGCAGATGATCGCGAAGGCGCATGCGGCGGGCAAGCCGGTGCTGGTCGATCCGAAGGGCGACGACTGGGAACGCTATCGTGGCGCGACGCTGATCACGCCGAACCGCGCCGAATTGCGCGAGGTGATTGGCCAGTGGAAATCGGAAGAAGATCTGCTCGCGCGCGTGACGAAACTGCGCACCGATCTCCAGTTCAAGGCGTTGCTGCTGACGCGCTCGGAAGAGGGCATGACGCTCTTCTCGGACGACGGCGTCCTGCACGCATCGGCTGTCGCACGCGAAGTGTATGATGTCTCGGGCGCGGGCGACACCGTGATCGCCACGCTTGCCGCGATGCTCGGCGCGGGTCTCACGCTGGTCGAGGCGGTCGGGCTCGCGAATCGCGCGGCCGGCATCGTGGTCGGCAAACTCGGCACCGCCACCGTCGACTACGACGAACTTTTTCATTGATGCGGCCCGCCGGGTCCCTCGCCGTGCTTTTATCAACGGCGTGTAACAGGAACCCGCGCGGCGTCGACTGAACCTGTCGATCGGAGCGAGCGCCAGGCGCTGACTCCGATCCCATGCCAAGCTCACTATCGCAGGATCATCAATCATGACCCTCATCGTCACCGGCGCGGCCGGTTTTATCGGCAGCAATCTCGTGAAGGCGCTCAACGAGCGCGGTGAACAACGCATCATCGCGGTCGACAATCTGACGCGCGCGGACAAGTTCAAGAACCTCGTCGACTGCGAGATCGACGACTACCTCGACAAGACTGAGTTCGTCGAACGCTTCAAGCGCGGCGACTTCGGCAAGGTGCGCGCGATTTTCCACGAAGGCGCCTGCTCGGACACGATGGAAACCGACGGCCGCTACATGATGGACAACAACTTCCGCTACAGCCGCGACGTGCTCGACGTCTGCCTCGCGCAGAACATCCAGTTCCTGTATGCGTCGTCGGCGGCAACGTATGGCGGCTCGAGCCGCTTCGTCGAAGAGCGCGAAGTCGAACAGCCGCTGAACGTATACGGCTACTCGAAGTTCCTGTTCGATCAGGTGATCCGCCGCGTGCTGCCCACCGCGAAGAGCCAGATTGCCGGCTTCCGTTATTTCAACGTCTACGGGCCGCGCGAAACGCATAAGGCGCGCATGGCGTCGGTGGCGTTCCACAACTTCAACCAGTTCCGCGCCGAGGGCAAGGTCAAGCTGTTCGGCGAATACAACGGCTATGCCGCGGGCGAACAGACGCGCGACTTCGTTTCGGTTGAAGACGTGGTGAAGGTCAACCTGTTCTTCTTCGACAATCCGGACAAGTCGGGCATCTTCAATCTCGGCAGCGGCCGTGCGCAACCGTTCAACGACATTGCCAGCACGGTGGTCAACACGCTGCGCTCGCTCAACAACGAACCGGCGCTGTCGCTCGCGGATCAGGTGCAGCGCGGGCTGATCGAATACATTCCGTTCCCAGACGCCTTGCGCGGCAAGTACCAGTGCTTCACGCAAGCGGATCAATCGAAGCTGCGCGCGGCCGGCTACGACGCGCCGTTCCTGAGCGTGCAGGAAGGTGTCGACCGTTACGTACGTTGGCTGTTCGGCCAGGTGTAAATAATTCGGATCCCTCTTTAAACTGGAATCTCCCGGTTGGTGATGGTCGCCAACCGGTTGTACGAGGGAGATTCCATATGTTTCGAAAAATTCTGGTTACCGCGGCCATGCTCGCCGCTTTTGGCCACGCTTATGCGGCGGTCGACGTCAACACGGCTAATGAGGATGCGCTGCGCGGCATCAAGGGCATCGGTCCTGCCAAAGCGAAAGCCATTCTCGACGAGCGTGCAGCGCATGGTCCGTTCAAGGACCCGGCCGATCTCGGCAAGCGCGTCAAAGGCATGGGCGGGCATACCGTCGAGCGCCTGCAGGCGGAGGGTCTCGCTATCGGTCCGGCTGGCGCGGCTGCTAACCCGCAGGCTGCGGCGTCTGCACAGACCAAAGGCGCGGCCGCTGCGGCCAACACGCCGAAGAACAACGCCACGGTGGCGGTGAAGAAATAGTCTCACGCGCAGCTGGCGCGCGGGCCTGCTGGGTCGTGCGGCGGCTGCGTCGCCCTGATTTTCCCTTCATGGTCGGAGTCGTCAAGAACGCTCCTTCAGCTGTCATGCAGATGACTGGCTCCCGCGGTTCTCAGCCGCGGGCTTTTTGTGCTGCGTCCCCTCACTCAGGGGAGCCTGCATCCATGCGCTCAGAAGGGCCGCACGGCAGTCGTGTGCACGGTGGTTTAGAATCGATGGATTGAGACTTTGCGCGGCGACAGCACCAGAACCAATATGGCTTACAAAACGATTGAAGACACGATCGGCAATACGCCGCTCGTACAACTCGTCCGGCTCCCCGACGACGAGATCCGCAGCCGCAATAACGTGATCCTTGCGAAGCTCGAGGGCAACAACCCCGCGGGGTCGGTGAAGGACCGTCCGGCGTTGTCGATGATCGCGAAAGCGGAAGCACGCGGGCGTATCAAGCCAGGCGACACGCTGATCGAATCGACCAGCGGCAACACCGGTATCGCGCTTGCCATGGCGGCCGCGATCCGTGGCTACAAAATGGTCCTGATCATGCCGGAAGATCTGTCGGTGGAGCGCCGTCAGAGCATGGCCGCGTATGGCGCGCAGATCGTTCTCACGCCGGTCACGGGCGGCATGGAGTACGCACGCGATCTGGCCGAGCAGATGCAGCGCGAAGGCAAGGGCATCATCCTCGACCAGTTCGCCAATCCGGACAATCCGGCCGCGCACGTCGAAGGCACCGGCCCGGAAATCTGGCGCGACACCGAAGGGCGCATTACGCACTTCGTGTCGTCCATGGGTACGACCGGCACGATCATGGGCGTGTCCACCTATCTGAAAGAGCAGAATCAGGCTATCGAGATCATCGGTGCGCAACCCGAAGAGGGTTCGCGCATTCCGGGCATTCGCAAATGGCCGGAAGCCTATTTGCCGAAGATTTTCGATCGCAGCCGGGTGGACCGCGTGGAGAATGTGAGCCAGGCCGCGGCTGAAGCCATGGCGCGCCGTATGGCGTCGGTGGAAGGCATCTTTGCCGGCATCTCGTCGGGCGGCGCGTGCGAAGTGGCGCTGCGCGTCGCACGGCAGGTCGAGAACGCGACGATCGTGTTCATTGTTTGCGACCGCGGCGACCGCTATCTGTCGACGGGTGTGTTTCCCGCGTGAGCGCGTAGCTTGAAGCCGCTCGCGCAATGAAAAAGCGCCGGTTCAGAAGACCGGCGCTTTTTTTCGTCTTGTGGCATTGCGGGACGCACCCGGCGCCCGCACCGCCAGCTATTGCGAGGCCGCAACCGGCGGCGCGGCGTTGTTGACGGCGTTGGTCGCGTCGCTTGCTTCCATCTGCGCCTTGACCCGCTGGCCCAACTGATACACCGCGAGCGCGTAGAAGAAGCTGCGGTTATAGCGCGTCAGCACGTAGAAATTTTTCAAGCCCAGCATGAACTCGGTGCCGCGTCCGGGCGAGGGCAGATCCACCACCGTGACCGGCGTGCCGGCTTCCGACGCGATGTCCACGCCCGGTTCGTTCAGCAGCAAGCCGGCGCGCAGCAATTGGTCGAGCGGCCAGTGCGGCTCCGGCTGGCCGTCGGCGGCCGCTTGCGCGACGCCCAGGCTGCCGGCGTCCGAGCCGATCTTCCACACTACTGGCCGGCCGTTTTCCCAACCGTTCTGGCGCAGGTAATTCGCCACGCTGCCGATCGCATCCGCCTGACTCGTGCGCAAGTCGATCTGCTTGTTGCCGTCGTAGCTCACCGCGTATTGCACGATGCTGCTCGGCAGGAACTGCGGAATGCCGATCGCGCCGGTGTAGGAACCCAGCACCGTGGTCGGATCGATCTGCGAGTCGCGCGTCCATACCAGGTAGTCTTCGAGATTCTTGCGGAAGGTCGCCTGGCGGTCCGCGCGATTAGCGGTGCCCGGATAGTCGAAGCTGAGCGTGGTCAGCGCGTCGAGCACGCGGAAGTTGCCCATGAAGCGCCCATAAATCGTCTCCACGCCGATGATGCCGACGATCACTTCCGGCGGCACCCCGAACTCTTCATAGGCGCGTTGCAGCGTGGCCTGATTCGCGCGCCAGAAGCGCACGCCGGCATTGATGCGGACCTGGTCGAGAAAGCGCGCCTGGTACACGCGCCAGTTCTTGACCGCGGGCGAAGGCGACGGCGTCACGAGCTTGACCGCGGTCGCCGAATAGCTCACGCCGGCAAAGAGTGCGTGCAGCGCGGACTCGTCGAAGTCGTAGCGCGCGACCATGTCGTTGATGAACGCGTCGACATTGGGGTTGTTCGCGTAGCGCTGCGGGATGATCTCTTCTTCAAACGTTTGCCCTTGAGGTACAGCGGGTTGCGGCTGGCCTTGCGCGAGCAGCACCGATGGTTTCTTGCCGGCACTTTGCGCGATCGCGGGACTGGTTGCCATGATCATGCACGATGCGACGGACAGTGCGGCGGCCATGGACGTGATGCGTAGCCGGTTTCGTGCAGACAGAGCAAGCTTGACGGTCATAGTGAGCTAAGGCGCGGTGCGCGGGAGACGAGGGAAGACGGGAAAAATCGATCGGGGCAGTATACCCGACGCCTCCCCGCAAAACTGTGCCTGACGCGTCACAGCCGCATCGTGTGGTAACTTGATGACTGTTGGCGCGCCGAGGGCGCGCGCCCCTGGATGGAGACATGCCGCACGCGTTCGAAACGCGTCGCCGCAGAAAAGAATCATGGCAACTGGCTTTTATTCCCACCACGACTGTCTGCTGCACGATATGGGGCAATGGCATCCCGAATGCCCCGCGCGCCTGCAGGCAATTGAAGACCAATTGATCGGAAGCCGCATCGATTCGCTGATCGAGCGCGAGATGGCGCCGCTTGCCGACGAAGCCGCGCTGCTGCGCGTGCATACGCAAGCCCACGTCGATTACATCCGCAGCCGCTCACCCGCTGAAGGCACCGCCGAAATCGATCCCGATACGACGATGAACCCGCACACGTTGAAAGCCGCGCTGCGTGCGGCGGGCGCAGCGGTAGCCGCGACCGACGCGGTGATCGAAGGCCGCTACGACAATGCCTTCTGCAGCATCCGGCCGCCCGGCCACCACGCCGAACCGGCGCGCGCCATGGGCTTCTGCTTCTTCAACAATATCGCGATCGCCGCGCGTCATGCGCTCGAAGTGCACGGCCTCTCGCGCGTCGCGATCATCGACTTCGACGTGCATCACGGCAACGGCACCGAGGCGGCCTTTTCGGGCGACTCGCGCGTGCTGATGTGCAGCTTCTTCCAGCATCCGTTTTATCCGTTCACCGGCGCCGACAACCAGGCGCCCAACATGTGCAACGTGCCGATGCCGGCGCGCTCGAAAGGCATGGCGGTGCGCGAGGCGGTGGACATGCTGTGGCTGCCGCGCCTGCACGAGTTCAAACCGGAGATGGTGTTCATCTCGGCTGGCTTCGACGCGCATCGCGAGGACGACCTCGGCAACATGGGCCTTGTCGAAGACGATTACGCGTGGATCACCGATCAGATGCGCGAAATCGCGAAGCGCTATTCGCGCGGGCGCATCGTGAGCTGTCTCGAAGGCGGCTACAACCTGTCCGCGCTGGGTCGCAGCGTGGTCGCCCACGTGCGCTCGCTGGCCGGGATCTGAGCCGTCGCGCGGCGCGCAGCGCCATCCACTCTATGAGGAGCGAGCCATGAACGCCGATGCGCGCGACGCGTCACTGGTCGAGATCGAACACGGCGCGTACGGCGTGCCGGGCGTGGTGCGTGTGACGATGAACCGGCCCGATGCCTTTAACGCGCTCTCCGAAGCCTTGCTCGACGACCTGCAGACGGCATTGAGCGAGATCGGCCGCTCGGACGCGCGCGTGGTCGTGATCGCCGGCGCGGGCCGGGCGTTCTGCGCGGGACACGATCTGAAGGAAATGCGCGCCGCGCCTTCGCTGGCGTACTACCAGGCGCTGTTCGCCCGCTGCACGAAGCTCATGATGACGATCCAGCGCTTGCCGCAACCGGTGATCGCGCGGGTGCAAGGCATTGCGACTGCGGCCGGTTGCCAGCTCGTCGCGATGTGCGATCTGGCCGTTGCCGCCGACACGGCCCGCTTTGCGGTTTCGGGCGTGAACCTCGGGCTCTTCTGCGCGACGCCTGCCGTGCCGCTGTCGCGCAACCTGTCGCGCAAGGCCGCGCTCGAATTGCTGCTCACCGGCGATTTCATCGACGCCGTGGGCGCGAAGCGGGAAGGGCTCGTGAACCGCGTCGTCCCTGCGGATGCGCTGGACGCGGAAATCGCACGGCTTGCCACCAGCATCTGTGCGAAACCCGTCGAAGCCGTGAGCGCCGGCAAAGGCCTCTTCTATCGCCAGTTGGAAATGGGAATCGAAGCGGCTTACCAGCTTGCCGGCCAGACGATGGCCTGCAATATGATGGATGAGTCGGCGCTGGAAGGCGTGCAGGCGTTCATCGACAAACGCCCGCCCGACTGGAAGCGTGACGCGGGCTAGCCGCGTCGATCAGGCTCTCGCCACCAGCCGTTTTTCGATCCACTCGATCAACGCCCCGATCACCCGGTCGCGGTCGATGTCGTTCATCGTCTCGTGATAGCTGCCTTCGTGCAGAGTGAGCGTCTTGTCCGGCGAGCCCGCGTGCTCACCGAATTCGCGGCTGCCTTCGGGTTCGGTGAGCTTGTCGGCGGTGCCGTGATAGACCAGCAGCGGCACTCGCAAGCCCGCCCGGCCGCGTTCGATGCGCGCCATCGCCAGTAACAGCTCCGCGCCGGTGCGCGCGGGAATCGCGCCGTGATGCACGAGCGGATCGTTGCGATTGGCGTTCACCACGGGTTGAAGGCGGGATAACAACGCGGCGTCGATCTTCATCGCCGGGAAGCTCGGATAGAGACGGCTGATCACCTGGCTCAGCTTGAGCATCCAGCGCGGCACGTCGCGGCCCGGCGCCAGCGCCGGGCTCGACAGGATCAGCCCGTTCAGGCGCCGGCCGCTCGCTTCGAGGCGCTCGATCGCGTAGAGCGCAGCCACGGCGCCGCCCATGCTGTGGCCCATCAGGAAGAGCGGGGCGCAGCTTTGCGCGGCGGCGTCGAGCAAAGCTTGCGCGTCCAGCAGATAGTCGTCGAAGCGCTTCACGTAAGCCCGCTTGCCGGGTGCGTGGCCGTGGCCACGCAGATCGATCGCCACCAGTTCGACGCCGGCTGCGTTCAGGCGCGCGGCCAGCGCCGCGTAACGACCGGCGTGCTCGGCCAGCCCGTGGAGCAGCACCACGGTCGCGCGCGTCGGCGTGGCGGCCGGCCAGCGGTACAGCGGTAGTTCCACGCCGTCCCCCGTCGTGACCGACGAGCGTAGCGGCTCGCCGCTGTTCCGTTTGCCCGCGATGGGCCGCACCGTGTTGCTTGGAGATGTTTCCATGGCTACCGCTTATCCTGATTTTGTTTCGCCCGATCATAGTCGCAGCGGCCGTGCGCACGCGAGCACCTCGCACCGGGCGGGCCTCTAATTCCAACAGGTTATGAAAAGATCGTAATTGATTATTAAAGGGAATGTCAGCGCTGCGGTAGAATTGCGGGCTCAAATCCCAATAAAAGCAACGGCGGCCGCTTGTCGGGAGCGCATCACGCTCGCTGACAACCTCCGCCGTTTCGTTTTTCCATGATCGAAATACGCAATATCTCCCAGCGGTTCGCCGGGCCCCGGGGCTGGGTCGAGGCGCTGCACAACGTCAATCTGTCGATTCCGGCGGGTGAGGTGTTCGGCATCATCGGCCGTAGCGGCGCGGGCAAGAGTACGCTCGTGCGCACGCTCAACCTGCTGACACGCCCGAGCGAGGGCAATATCGTCGTCAACGGCCGCGATCTGACGACGCTGCCCGCCGCGCAATTGCGCGAGGCGCGCCGCGAGATCGGCATGATCTTCCAGCACTTCAATTTGCTGTCGTCGCGCACCGTGTACGAAAACGTCGCGCTGCCGCTCGAACTCGCCGGCATGAAACGCGATGAAATCGAAGCGAACGTGTTGCCGCTACTCGACCTGGTCGGCCTGTCGGCGCAGAAGGATCGTTATCCGGCGCAGATCAGTGGTGGTCAGAAGCAGCGCGTCGGCATCGCGCGGGCGCTGGCGAGCAAGCCGAAAGTGCTGCTCTCCGACGAGGCGACTTCCGCGCTCGATCCCGAAACCACGCGCGCGATTCTCGACCTGCTCAAGCGCATCAACCGCGAACTGAACCTGACGATCGTACTGATCACCCACCAGATGGACGTGATCAAGCAGGTTTGCGACCGCGTCGCCGTGCTGGATGCGGGCCGCGTGGTTGAAGAAGGCAAGGTCATCGACGTGTTCCTGCAACCGCATCACGAAGTCACGCGCGCATTGATCGGCGACGTGATCGCGCAGGAATTGCCGCCCGCCATGAAGGCGCGTGTCGCCGAGCGTCTCAAGACAGGCAGCGGTCACTTGTTGCGACTCGCGTTCACCGGCTCCGGCGTCGATCAGCCGATCCTGTCGGAAACCATTCGCCGTTACGAACTCGACTTCAACATCCTGCACGGCCAGATCGACGAGATCCAGGGGCAGGCGTTCGGCTCGCTCGCGGTGCTCGCGGGCGGTGAACCGGCGAAAGTGGCGCAGGCGCTGACATATCTGCGTGAACAGGGTGTGGTGGTGGAGGAGCTGTCGTATGTTGAGTGAAATGTTGGACATGTTCGTCCAGTCGTTCTGGGAAACGCTCGTCATGGTGGGCATTTCCGGACTGGTCGGCGCTTTGGTGGGCTTGCCGCTCGGCGTGCTGCTGTATCTGACGGATCGCCAGGGCGTGCTGCAGAACATCGCGGTAAATCGCGTGATGGGCGTGATCGTGAATGCGGTTCGCTCGACGCCGTTCATCATCCTGCTCGTCGCCGTGATTCCGTTCACGCGCCTCGTGGTGGGTTCGTCGATCGGCACGGCGGCCGCCGTCGTGCCGCTGACGATCGCCGCCGCGCCGTTCATCGCGCGTCTGGTGGAGACTGCGTTGCGCGAAGTGGATCGCGGGCTGATCGAAGCCGCGCAGGCGATGGGCGCGACCACCAGCCAGATCGTCTTCAAAGTGTTGTTGCCGGAATCGCTGCCGGGCGTGGTTGCCGGCTTGACGATCACTTTCGTCTCGCTGGTCGGCTATTCGGCGATGGCCGGCGCGATCGGCGGCGGCGGTCTCGGCGATCTCGGCATTCGCTACGGGTATCAGCGTTTCCTGCCGGAAGTGATGTTGACGGTCGTGGTGATTCTGATCGTCTTCGTGCAGTTGGTGCAGTCGTTCGGGGATTGGCTCGTGCGTCGTTTGAGCCATAAGTAAAACAACAATTTCGAATAGGTTTGGAAAGGTCCATCATGCAACGTCGTTTCATTCTCAAACTGGCTGCCGTGCTCGGCGCCACGTCCCTGTTCGCTGCCGGCGCGGCTCGCGCTGAAGATTCGATCAAGGTCGGCGTCACCGGCGGCCCGCACGCGCAGATCATGGAAGTCGTGAAGACGGTCGCGGCGAAGAACGGTCTGAACATCAAGATCGTCGAATTCTCGGATTACGTGCAGCCGAACGCCGCGCTCGCAGGCGGCGATCTGGACGCGAACAGCTACCAGCACGACCCGTATCTGGAGGCGCAGGTGAAGGATCGCGGCTACAAGCTGATCCGCATCGCCGATACGGTGACGTACCCGATGGGCATCTATTCGAAGAAAGTGAAGACGCTGGCCGAACTGCAGCCGGGCGCGAAGATCGCTGTGCCGAACGATCCGACCAACGGCGGCCGCGCGCTGCTGTTGCTGCAAAAGCAGGGCTTGCTGAAGCTGCGTGCCGACGCGGGCCTGAAGGCGACGCCGCTCGATATCGTCGAGAACCCGAAGAAGCTGAAGATCGTGGAACTCGACGCCGCGCAAATTCCGCGTTCGCTGAACGACGTGGACGCGGCCGCGATCAACACGAACTTCGCGATGGAAGCGGGTCTGAAGCCCAAGCAGGATGCCATCGCGATTGAAGATCCGAAGGGGCCTTACGTGAACATCATCGCGATCCGCGAGGCGGACAAGAATAAGCCGTGGGTCGCCAAGCTGGTCGCGGCGTATCATTCGCCGGAAGTGAAGCAGTTTGTTGAAAGCAAATTCGGCGGGGCCGTGATCACCGCCTGGTGAGCCGGCGGCCTGCAGAGCAAGCAAGATACGACGGCAATGCAAAATTAGAGTCGTAAGTCGGAACCCGGGGTTGTCGCCCGGGTTTTTTCGAGATTAAAATAGAACGACCGTTCGATATTGCCGTCACGCCGCTGAGGAGCGATATCCTCCTGCTAAAGCGCCCGCGACAGGGCTGCCGCGAGGGCAGTCGTTATAATGTTCGTTGGGTTGACGTATTCGTAACTTTGGAGCGTGTGCATGAAAATCCTGGTGCCAGTCAAGAGAGTGGTCGATTACAACGTGAAAGTTCGAGTCAAATCGGACGGCACGGGCGTCGACATCGCGAACGTGAAGATGTCGATGAATCCGTTCGACGAAATCGCGGTTGAAGAAGCGGTGCGTCTGCGTGAAGCGGGCGTGGCGACCGAAGTGATCGCCGTGTCGGCGGGTGTGACGCAGTCGCAGGAAACGCTGCGCACGGCGTTGGCGATCGGCGCGGATCGCGCGATCCTGATCGAATCTTCGGAAGAGCTGCAGCCGCTGGCCGTGGCCAAGCTGTTGAAGGCGCTGGTCGATAAGGAACAGCCGCAGCTTGTCATTCTCGGCAAGCAGGCTATCGACGACGATTCGAACCAGACCGGCCAGATGCTGGCTGCTTTGGCCGGGTTGCCGCAAGCGACGTTCGCCTCGAAGGTTGTCGTCGCTGACGGAAAGGCTACGGTGTCGCGTGAAGTGGACGGTGGCGCTGAAACGCTGTCGCTGACGCTGCCGGCTGTCATCACGACGGACCTGCGCCTGAACGAGCCGCGCTACGTGACGCTGCCGAACATCATGAAGGCGAAGAAGAAGCCGCTGGAAACGATCAAGCCGGAAGACCTGGGTGTCGACGTCACGCCGCGCCTGAAGACGCTGAAGGTTGTCGAGCCGCCGAAGCGCTCCGCCGGTGTGAAGGTGCCGGATGTGAAGACGCTGGTCGAGAAGCTGAAGACCGAAGCCAAGGTGCTGTGAGGGAGACAGAGCAAATGACAAATCTGGTAATTGCAGAACACGACAACGCGTCGATCAAGGCCGCGACGCTGAACACGATCGCAGCGGCGCAGAAGATTGGTGGTGATATTCACGTGCTGGTCGCGGGCCACAACGCGCAGGCCGCAGCGGATGCGGCAGCGAAGATTGCAGGTGTTTCGAAGGTCCTGCTCGCCGACGCGCCGCAACTCGAAGCGGGTCTGGCAGAAAACGTCGAAGCAACGGTGCTGAACATCGCGAAGGACTACACGCACATCCTCGCGCCGGCAACGGCATACGGCAAGAACATCGCGCCGCGTATCGCCGCGAAGCTCGATGTCGCGCAGATCAGCGACATTACGGCGGTGGACAGCGCCGATACGTTCGAGCGCCCGATCTACGCAGGCAACGCAATCGCAACGGTGCAATCGGCTGACCCGATCAAGGTCATCACAGTTCGTTCGACCGGTTTCGACGCTGTGGCAGCGGAAGGCGGCAGCGCAACGGTCGAGAAGATCGAAGCGGCAGCAGACAGCGGCATTTCGTCCTTCGTGAGCCGTGAAGTGACGAAGCTGGACCGTCCGGAACTGACGTCGGCGAAGATCATCGTTTCGGGCGGCCGCGGTTTGGGCAACGGCGAGAACTACACGAAGGTTCTCGAACCGCTGGCAGACAAGCTGAACGCAGCGCTGGGTGCATCGCGTGCAGCAGTGGATGCGGGCTTTGTGCCGAACGACTACCAGGTGGGACAAACCGGCAAGATCGTCGCGCCGCAACTGTATGTCGCGGTCGGCATCTCGGGAGCGATCCAGCACCTGGCCGGCATGAAAGACAGCAAAGTGATCGTCGCGATCAACAAAGACCCGGAAGCGCCGATTTTCAGCGTCGCCGATTACGGTCTGGTGGGTGATCTGTTCACGGTCGTGCCGGAACTCGTTAGCGAGCTGGGCTAAGCGCCGAAGCGCCTTGTAAAAGGCGTCTGGCAACACGCGAAGGGCGCGGGACCGATCAAGTCCGGCGCCCTTTTTTTATATCAACGGCGGGAGGAGACGAAAATGAGCTATACGGCACCCATCAAGGACATGCTGTTCGTGATGAAAGAACTGGCCGGTCTCGAAC
>NZ_JARESQ010000026.1:0-110331 GCF_046028085.1 Paraburkholderia sp. RL17-380-BIE-A | reverse complement strand
ACATTCGGATCACGAGATGCTGAAGCCGGCTTCGCAATGCAAGCCTATCGTCTATCCGAAGCCCGATGGCAAGCTGACGTTTGACCGGCTCTCTTCAGTGTTCATCTCGAACACGAACCACGAAGAAAACCAGCCCGCTCACCTGACGCTGAAAGATCCTTCAGTGCCGGTGAATGTGAACTGGCAGACCTACGCCGGCCCGGAGTCACGTTACTGCCCGGCAGCGGTGTACGAGTTCGTTAAGAACGACGACAACACCGAACGCCTCGTGATCAACGCGCAGAACTGCGTGCACTGCAAAACCTGCGATATCAAGGACCCGACGCAGAACATCGTGTGGGTGACGCCTGAAGGCGGCGGCGGTCCGAACTATCCGAACATGTAGTCGATCTCGCAGGGCGACCTGACATGGCCGCCTCGCGTGCGATCCGAACCCATCGACTTTCCTGTCAGGCTATTTATTTATCTGCGTAGCCATGTAGGAAATCCGCCCTCTAACGACCTCAATGGCCTGTTTGAGGGCGTAAATGTCCGGAAGATAACGCTGCGGCAAGCGTATCTGGTTAGCATTTGCGTCGATCTGTTCGATCTCGGCGCTCCATTGTGAGATCTGTTCCTGGCTCGGCCGCTCGCTTCGCCATATCTCATCTTCCAGCAGCTTCACTTCGCGGTACCAGACTACGAGGCGGTTTTTGATCCGGTTCGCCGCGATTCGGGGCAACGCCTGAAGTACCCCAAGCAGCAAAGCCGCGAAGGGTAGAAGAATCAGAAGACGCCGTTCGATAAAACTGGCCAGCCAGAACGGAAGGTAGCGTTGCAGGAACGGACGGCCAGATTTGAAGTAGCGAATGCTTTCGTCGGAAACGGGAAATTCGTCGGTGTTGACGTTGGGAAAGGTGCCGAGTGGCGTAAAGTAATCCTCGCGGCCATGGACGGCGCTTGCCGTATCCAGCAACAGATAGACGAAGGCCGGGTGCAACGAGTCTTTCGCCACGAGCAACGCCGTTGCGGCGAGCAGGGTGACATCCGCCGACGGACGATCATTGGCAATGCTCGTCGAGCCGCGCGGAAAAATGACTTTGGAGAGAGCCGGAAATTTTTGGACTAGCGCGTCGGCCTGAGCAAAGCTCATTAGCTTCAGATTGCTGTTGAGCAGGGTTCGTTGCATATCGGCATCCGGCCTGCCAATAAAGAACGCCGCATCGAGTTGTCCCGTTTCGAGACCTTGATACGCTTTGGTAGCGTCCATTTGCAACAGCTTGGCGTCGTCGCCTGAGACACCGCTGTAGGCGAGCAATTGCAGCGCGACGTTGAGCAGACCACTGCCAGGAACGCCAATGGAAATCCGCTTGCCACGCAATTGCGCCAACCGGTCAATCGTGGTGTCGCCGCGATAGAACACCCAGATCGGTTCGTACGACACCGCGGCGATCGTTTTGAGGTTGTCGGTCTCTTTCGGACTCGTCGTGCCTGACTGGATAAAGCCGACCTGGTAAACGCTGTCTGGATCTTTCAGCCGCTGATAATTTTCGATCGAACCGGAAGAACTGCGGATATCGAGCGTCACGCCTTTGCGTTTCAGGATCGGGCCGTAGCGGTCCGCAAAGCCGCGATAGATTCCCTCGTCCGCTCCGGATGTAATGACGATCGTATGTTGAAACGCGGGTTCGAGAATGATCGCCAGCAACCAGCCCGACACGGCCAGCAGCAGAATCGCACCCGTGATGAAGAGCCACGGGCGCCTTGGCCTGATGGGTCCTTTCCGGGCGCGATGGAGAACGGGGTTGTTCCTTGGCACGTTTGGTCTCTTTGGTCAGTCCTCCGGACGGGAGGAGCACAACGCTGCCCTAACGTGCGTAGACTGCAGGCTACCCGGCTTCATGTCAACAATCCGGCAGGCGCTTTCTTCCTGCGCTGTATCGGCAATCAACCAGGTAGAAGGCGTTTGTCGGCGAACCCTCAGACGCCAGATAAACACCCGCGCCAGCAGCGCCTCTCAGGCAAGTGCCACCACCGCGATTTCGACCAGCAACTCGGGCGCGGCAAGCTTCGCTTGCACCGTCGCGCGCGCGGGTGCGCTACCTTGCGGAACCCATGCGTCCCATACCTCGTTCATTCCCGCGAAATCGCGGGTAATGTCCGCGAGCCAGACCTGTGCGGAGACGAGTCGCGTCTTGTCGATGCCGGCCTTCTCCAGAAAATTGTCGATCTTCTCCAGCACCTTCGCGGTCTGGAGTTTCACGTCAGCGGTGTGATCGGCGGAAGTCTGGCCGCCGACGAATACGAGGCCGGCCGCCTTGACGACGCGGCTCATACGTTGATTGGTTTCGATACGAACGATATCGGTCATGACACTCTCTCCAGTTGAAGTCGAACGAAGTCGCCGCGCGCTGACTGCACGCACGACGGCGCAAAGAAATAACAGCGTTTAATGCGTCGCTAGAGACGAAGCACCGCTAAGGGACGATTCCGCGGTGCGGCCAAAGCGATCGATGGCAAACGCATCGAGCGAAATCGACGGCGCGCCGTCGAGCATCAGTTCGGACACGAGCTTGCCGCAGCCCGGCCCGAGCTGAAAGCCGCTGCCGCAATAGCCAAACGAGTAATACAGATCCGACGCCTTGCGGCTCGCGGAGATGACCGGCAGTTCATCTTCGGTAAACGCTTCGACGCCGGCCCACGCGCGGTTCACGCCAAGATTGCGCAGATGAGGAAACAGATCGGTCACGGTGCGCGCACTGCGCACGAGACGAACGAAATCGACTTCGCCGTGACGATTGGCCAGATCCGCAATGCCGATCAGCTTGCCGCCAATTACCACGGTGCCGTTGTCGAACTGCTTGAAGGACAGCGGCCTGCCCGTTGCGCCGAGCGTCGCGGAACAGAACGGTGCAACACGATGCGTGACCATCAGCATCAAACCTTCGGGGTGCACCGGCACGGGCTCGCCGACCTGCTTCGCCAATTCGCCGGACCACGCGCCCGCGGTGACGAGCAGCTTTTGCGCGCTGAACGTGCCGAGTGACGTGACGGCGAACCATCGCGTGCCACGCTGTTCGATGCGGCGCACCGGCGTGCCTTCCAGAAACCGCGTGCCGAGTCGTTGCGCGGCGAGCCGGAATGCGGTGGTGGTTCGATAGGGCAGCGCGTAGCCGTCGCGCTCCACCCAGATTCCGCCAGTGACATGCCGCGCGAGCGCCGGTTCGAGTTCGAGCACGCTTTCCCGGTCGATGACCTTTTCGTGCGTGAATCCATGCGATTCGAGCAGGGCGACGCGCTCGCGGCATGCTTCGAGTTCGTCATCCGTTTCGGCGATCTTCAACTGACCGGAAGGAACGAAGCCGCCATCCTCACCGAGCAGATCGGTCATGCCGTGCCAGATTTCCCGCGACATCAGCGCAAGCGGAATCTCGGGCAATGGACGGCCCAGCGTGCGCACGCCGCCTGCATTCACGCCCGACGAATGACGCGCGACGTAGTCGGCTTCGAGCACGATCACCTTCGCGCCGCGCCGCGCCATGTGGAACGCGCTGCTCGTGCCGTGCAGCCCGCCGCCGACCACGAGGACATCGGCTTCCTGAATCTCGGTCGTGTCACTCACCAGCGAGTTCTCCGAGCGTGAGCGGCTTGATCGGCGGACGGATGCGGTAGTAGCCGACTTCGGCGGGCGAGACGCGGCGCGCGTCGGCGATCACTTCCGTCACGGTGAGGCCGCACATGCGTCCCTGACACGGACCCATGCCGCAGCGTCCGAACGACTTCGCCTGATTCGGTCCGACACAGCCGAGTTCGACGAACTTGCGCAACTCGCCCGCGGTGACTTCCTCGCAACGGCACACGATAGTCTCGTCGCGCGGAATGCGATTGACGTCGCGCGGACGATACAGGCTGTCGAGAAAAGGCCGGATGCGCATCACGCCCGCCAGTGCGCGGCGATGCGCGACGGCTTCCGCGTCGCGTGTCGCCGGGGTGATCGCGCCGAGTTGCGCGGCCGCCGCGAGACCCGCGAGCGTGCCCTGCAAGGCCGCTGCCTGCGCGCCGCCGATGCCCGCGCCATCGCCCGCGACGAAAATGCCGGGCACGTCCAGTTCGCCCCATGCATCGACTTTCGGGGTGAAGCAGAGTTGCGCGTTGTCCCAGCGGTGCGACGCGCGCAGCGCTTGCGTGAATTGCGTGTTCGGAACGACGCCTTGGTGCAGCAGGATCACGTCGGCTTCGATACGATGCGCCGTGCCTTGTGTCGTGAAGTGAAGCGCGGCGGCGCGCTCCACGTGATCCGTGCCGATGCGCGCTTCCACGCGCAGATCGTCCGCCGCCTCGAAGATCGGCACACCCGCTTCGCGCAGCGTGCGGATCAGTTGCAAGCCTTTGCTCAGAAACGGCCACGCGCGCAGCGCCGCCAGCGCGTGACGCTTCGCGCGCCAGCGGTCCTCGTGACGCGTGGTATCGACCAGCGCGCGGATCGGCACGCCGGCGCGCACATACTGCCAGCCGAGCAGATACAGCAGCGGCCCGCAGCCCGCCAGCACCGGCGGCGCGGCCGGCACTTCGCCCGCGCTCTTCAACAGAATTTGCGCTGCGCCCGCCGTCAGCACGCCGGGCAGCGTCCAGCCCGGAATCGGGAAGGGCCGCTCCAACGCGCCGCTCGCGAGAATCACGCATTGCGCGTCGAAGCTGCCGATCTTGCCGTCCTTCAGATAATTGACGCCGCGCTCGCGCGTGACCTGCCACACCGTCGCATGGGTCACGTGGCGCGCGCCGGAGGCGGCGAACGCATCGGCGATGGCGGAGCCCGCTGCGTAGTCCGGCCCGAGAATCTCCTTGCGGCGCGCATCGGCGCGGCCGATGCCGCGATAGATCTGGCCGCCCACGGCGTCCTGTTCGTCGATCAGCACGGTTTTGAGGCCGGCACGCGCGGCGCGCGTCGCTGCGCTCATGCCCGCGGGGCCGGCGCCCACCACAACGACGTCGACGGCTTCGGAAGCGAAATCGGATGCGAAATCAGCGGCCATGGGCGTTCTCCAGCGGTGCGTCGGTCAGGTTTGCGGGCGGCAGGTCGCGCGCGCCTTCCTGCGAGCGGATTCGCATGCCGGCTTTGACTTCGACCATGCAGGCCTGGCGGCTCGGCACGCCATCGATTTCGACGAGACATTCGAAGCACGCGCCCATCATGCAGAAAGGCGCGCGCGCTGCGCCCGACACGGGCGTCGCACGAAAGCGCGATACGCCTGCGGCGAGCAGCGCCGCCGCCACGGAGCGGGCGCCCGGCACGGACAGCGGCCGGTCGTTGAACCAGATGTCGACGCTCGCAGCGGCTGCGCCTTGCGCGTCCGGCAGCGGCTTGAAGAGTGTGTGAGTCGATTGGGTAGTCATGTCGAATTCAATGAGCGGGAGTCAGTTCTCCGGCGTGCTCGAAGCGGCGCGCGGAGAAAGTGGGCAATTCCTCGGGCATCGGCGCGCCCATGATCCACGGCGCAACGCGCAGCGCATGCGCGGCCGCCAGCGTCACGCCGCTATGGCAGGTGACGACGAACGCGCCGGGGTGCGCCTCGGACTGGTCATAGATCGGAAAACCGTCGGGACTGTAGACGCGCAACGCGGCCCACATGCGCACGAGCCGCACGTCATGCAACATCGGGAACGCGCGCACGCCGCGCCGGGCGATGTCGGCGAGCACATGCGTGGTCGTGAAATCGTTGAAGCCGACTTCTTCCATCGAATCGCCGAACTGCACGCTGCCTTCGTCGGTCTGGCGTACGTTGAGCGTCGGATACTCGAGAAACGGTGCGACGCGCTCGCTCACCAGCACCTGGCCGCGATTGGGCGCGACCGGCGCGTCGAGTCCGACGAACGGCGCGAGCGTGCGATTGCCGAGCCCGGCAGCGAGCACGACCCGCGCCGCGCGATACGTCCCGCGCTTTCCGTGCACGACGAAGCCCTGCGCTTGCGGCTCGATGCGTTCCGCGCGTTCGCCCGACACGAGCCGCACGCCGCGCGCCTGCATGGCGGTGTGCAGTCCGCGCAGGAGCTTGAGCGGGTTCACGTGACCATCCATTGGCGTATAGCTCGCGCCGATCACCGCGGGGCCGATCTGCGGAATGCGCGCGCGGACTTCGGCGGCGTCGAGTATCTGGTAGGGGTAATCGCCCAGTTCGGCTTGCAGTGTCGAGAGGCGTTTTTCGCGTTCGGCGAGTTCGTTGTCGTCGAAGCAGAAGTGAAAGCCGCCGGGCTGACGCAATGCCACGTTCACGCCTGTTTCCTGCAACAGCGCTTCCGCGAGTCCCGGCCAGCGCGTGGCCGAACTGCGCGACCACCGTGCATAAGGAGACAGGCCATAGCCCTTGCCCTGAACCCAGACGAGGCCGAAATTGCCGCGCGACGCGCGAAAGCCGCCGTCGTCCTCGTCGAGCACGGTCACGCGCGCGCCTTCGCGGGCGAGTCCGTAGGCCACGGCCGAACCGACGAGGCCGCCGCCCAATACAAGGACGTCGGGGCTGGCGGTGCTAGTCAATGTCATCGGGTTTCTCCGATCAGAATGCGATCCAGGCCGACCATGCGATCGAGCAGGATCATCAAAAGGACCGTGCCGACG
Organism: Paraburkholderia sp. RL17-380-BIE-A; assembly: GCF_046028085.1. Lineage (NCBI taxonomy): Bacteria > Pseudomonadati > Pseudomonadota > Betaproteobacteria > Burkholderiales > Burkholderiaceae > Paraburkholderia > Paraburkholderia sp. RL17-380-BIE-A. Next base: position 103,739 of record NZ_JARESQ010000026.1, on the reverse strand, counting down.
ATCAGCACCGCCGACACCGAAGCGACCAGCGGATCGATCGTCTGCGCGATCTGGTTGTACATGGCGACGGGCAGCGTGGTGGTGCCGGGCGTCGCGACGAAAATGGTCATGGTCAGTTCGTCGAAGCTCTGGATGAACGAGAGCACCCAGCCGCCCGCCACGCCGGTGCGGATCATCGGCAGCACCACGCGGCGAAAGGCGGTGAAGCGGCTCGCGCCACAGGAGAGCGCGGCGCGTTCGGCATCGCGATCGAGCCCGACCGCCGACGACAGCGCGAGCCGCAGCGCATACGGCAGCACGATGATCACGTGCGCGCACACCAGCGACCAGAACGATCCGGACAGATGCAGCAGCGACAGAAAGCGCAGGAACGCGATGCCGAGCACGACTGCCGGAATCATCATCGGCGAGAGGAAGAAGCTCGTGAGCGCGGCGCGGCCCGGAAAGCGATAGCGGGCGATCGCCAGCGCGGCAGGCACCGCCAGCAACACGCCGATCGTCGCCGCCGCGAACGCGAGCCGCACCGAGAGCCAGAACGCCGCGACGATGTCGCCGTTCTCGAGGATCGCGCGGAACCAGCGCAGCGACGCGCCGTCGAAAGGCATCGAGATGAAGCCCTTGTCGGTGAACGCCACGAGCATCACCACCGCGAGCGGCGCGAGAATGAAAGTCAGAAAGAACGCGTTGTAGACGAGGCCGAGAATGCCGTTCTGTTTCATGATCGTCTCCTTCGCTCAGTCGAAGATGTGCTGGAAGCGGCGTTCGGCGAGCCGGCTGCAACCCATCACGATCGCCACATTGGCGATCAGCAGTAGCACGGCGATAGTCGCGCCGAGCGGCCAGTTGAGCGTGCCGAGGAACTCGTCGTAGGCCGCGGTGGCGACCACCTTGAGGCGCCGGCCGCCGATCAGCGCGGGCGTGGCGAACGCCGAGGCCGACAACGCGAATACGATGATCGAGCCCGACAGCACGCCCGGCATGATCTGCGGCAGCACCACGCGGCGGAACACCGCGAACGGCGAGCCACCGAGCGAGCGGCCGGCCCATTCCACCTGCGGATCGAGCTTCTGCATCGTCGCCCAGACCGACATCACCATGAACGGCACCAGTACGTGGGTGAGCGCGATGATCATGCCGGTCATCGTGAACACGAGGCGAATGGGTTCGCTGGTGATGGGCAGCGCTTGCAGAACGTTATTCAGCACGCCGTTGTTGCCGAGCAGAATCTGCCAGCCGAGCGTGCGCACCACCACGGAGATGAGCAGCGGGCCCAGCACGATCAACAGACAGAGCGACTGCCACGGACGCTTCATGCGTGCGAGCACGATGGTCTCCGGCACGCCGAGCACGATGGACAGCAGCGTGACGGCGAAGGCGAGGCCGGCGGTGCGCAGGAAGATCGTGCCGTAATATGGGTCGCTGATGACTTCCCAGTAGTTCGCGAGCGTATAGGCGGCCGTGACACCCGCCGTATCGCTGAAGACGCGGAACGACAGCATCAGCGTGAGCAGCATCGGCACCAACAGCAAGCCGATGAACAGCAACAGCGCGGGGCCCGACAGCAGCCACGGCGCGGCACCGGGGCGGGCGTCGTCAAGCGTGGCCATGAGGGCTCTCCTGGTTGTCTCGCGTGAGCACGCGCAGGTCGTCGTCGGTCCACGCGAGGCCGACTTCGTCGCCTTCCTCGGGCGGTGGCGCGCCGTGATTCGGTTGCGCGATACGCAGCTTGCCGAGTTCGGTGTCCACTTCGAGCAGCCATTGATTGCCGACGAAAACACGTGTCGAGATGCGGCCGCGCACCCGCGCATCGCCATTGGCCAGATGCACCTTTTCCGGACGGATATACACGTTCACCGCGCCGTTGACATGACGGCCTTCGTGTGGAACATGCAGGGTGGTGCCCGCGACCTCTACCTCGGCGCAGCGCGGGTTGCGGCGCAGCACTTCGCCGGAAAACGCGTTGGTGCGCCCGAGGAACGTCGAGGCAAACGGCGTGGCGGGGCGCTCATACGCGTCGTAAGGCGTGCTCAGTTGCGCAATCACGCCGCGATGCATCACCGCGATGCGATCGCTCATGGTCATCGCTTCGACCTGATCGTGCGTGACGAGAATCGTCGTGATGCCGAGCCGCTTCTGGATTGCGCGCAATTCGATGTGCATCTCTTCGCGCAACTTGGCGTCGAGGTTGGACATCGGCTCGTCGAGCAGCAGCAGTTCGGGCTGCATCGCGATAGCGCGCGCAATCGCCACACGCTGCCGCTGGCCGCCCGACAGTTCCTTCGGATAGCGGTGCCCGAGGCCGTTCAGGCGCACGAGCGACAACGCCTCGGCAACGCGCTCGTCGCGCTCCTTGCGCTTGACCTTGCGCATCTCCAACCCGAAGCCGACGTTGCCTGCCACCGTCATGTGTGGAAACAGCGCGTAGCTCTGGAATACCACGCCGATGCCGCGTTTCTCGGGACGCTCGTGCGTAATGTCCCGGCCATCGAGCAGGATGCTGCCGGTGGTCGGCGTGACGAAGCCCGCGACCATTTGCAGCGTGGTGGTCTTGCCGCAGCCGGACGGTCCGAGCAGCGAAAGCAGTTCGCCGCGTTCGACGGAAAGATCCAGGTGTTCGATTGCCGTGAAATCGCCGTAGCGTTTCGAGATGTTTTGCAAAGTCAGGAAGGCCATACGCCTTGCTCCTTCGTCAGATCGCGCGCCGCGCGAGGGACTTGCCGGTGTCGGAGTTCAGCGTTCGACCGAACGGTTCCAGCGCTCGGTCCACTCGGTGCGATGCTGGTTGATCGTGGTCCAGTCCATCGCGGTCAGCTTCGAGATCTGTTCGGGACCGTAGGGCACGCGCGCGGCAATCTCAGGCGTGAGTTTGACGGTCTTGTTGACCGGACCCAGGCCGATGCCTTGCGCTTGCAACGTCTGCACTTCCGGGCTCAACAGGTATTGCACGAACTGCTGCGATAACTGCGGCTGGGCGTTTTCCGCGACGGCGCATGCTGCTACCTGCAGCGCGACCGCGCCTTCCTTCGGGTAGATGAACTTGAGCGGAAAGCCGGTGTTCTGCAATGCGACTGCGCGGCCGCTGCCATAGGGCGCGAGGATCACGTCGCCGGCCTGCATCTGGCCGTCCATTTCGCCGGGCGTGGGCGCCCAGGAGAGTACGTTCGGCGCGACGTCCTTGGTCATCGCGGCGAAACCCGGATCGATGTTCTTCTCGCCGCCGCCGGAAAGACGCGCGAGCATCACGAGCGTATGCAGACCATAGGTGTTGGTGATCGGCGGCACGCCGAGTTTGCCCTTGATGCGGCTGTCCGTGAGCGCCTTCCACGAATCGGGCGGCGGCAGGCCGGCCTTCTTGAACGCCTCTTCGTTGTAGCCGATGCCGGTCGCCACCATGCCGACACCGATCGCGGTCGGTCCGAGCTTCGCGAGCGGGTAGAGGTCTTTCATCACGGGCGCGTCGTCGAGCTTTGCGCACAGGTTGAGCTGCATCGCCTGATACATGGGACCATCGTCCATCACCGCGACGTTGATCTGCTGATGGCCTTTCTGCGCCTGCAACTTGGCGAGCGTATCGCTCGAATTTCCGGCGACGTAGACGATCTTGACGTTGTGCGCCTTTTCGAACGGCGGAATGATTTTTTGCCGGTAGACCTGCTCGTTCGAGCCGCCGACGTTGGCGACATACAGCGTGGTCTCGGCTTGCGCGAAGAGCGGCGCGGCCAGGGCGGAAGTGAATGAAAGCGCCGCGATGGCGGTGCGGGATGGGGCGGACAGACGGCGATGCAACGCTCTTCTCATGACGACGATCTCCAGTTCCGGTGTGGGGAGGCGGGCTTCACTGCCCGTCGTTACAATGCAGTGTCGCGCCGGCTGGTCATGTCGTCCAATACGAATAAAATACCTATCTATGCATGGATGATATGGATTGGTGGGCCTCGTCTAAGGGAGAATACGGATGAATCTCAAGCACATCGAGGCGTTTCGCGCGGTGATGGTGTCGGGATCGATGACCGCCGCGGCCAAGGCGCTCTTCACTTCGCAGCCGAACGTCAGCCGTCTGATCGCGCAACTGGAGCGCGATACGGGCTTGCAGCTCTTTCAGCGCAGCGGCGTGCGTCTGATTCCAACCAGCGAGGGCGAGGCGTTCTTTCGCGAAGTCGAACGCGCGTTCGTCGGCTTGCAAGGGTTGGTGGCTGCCGCGGCGCAGATTCGCAATCTCGGCAGCGGGCGTTTGCGCATCGCGGCAATGCCTTCGGCGGGCATGACGCTGGTGCCGCATGCGATCAAACGCTTTGTCGAGCTATTCCCGGAAGTCACCGTGTCGCTGCACGTGAATACGTCGGGCACGGTCAATCATTGGACGGCGTCGCAGTTTTGCGACCTCGGCGTGGCCGTGTATGTCAGCGAGGCGTCCGATTGCGAGGTCGAGCAACTGTCGGATGTGGCTGCCGTGTGTGTGTTGCCCGCGGCGCATCGGCTGGCGGCGAAGCGCAGCATCAAGCCGGAGGATCTGGAAGGCGAGTCGTTCATCTCGCTGTGTCACGGCGACGGCACGCGTGCGATGATGGACGAGGTGTTCCAGCGCGCGGGCGTGCAGCGCGTCCTCGCGATCGAAGCGCAATACACTGCAATGTGCTGCGAGATGGTGCGTCACGGCATGGGGGTGACGCTCGCACATCCGATCGTCGCGCGCGACTTCGCAGGACCTGGGATCGAGATTCGCCCTTTCTTGCCGGCTACGCGTTTTCAGACCTATCTGCTGTTTCCTCCGCACCGGCCGCGGGAGCGGCTCGCATCGGCGTTCGTCGAGGTTTTGCGGGGCTTGCACGAGGAATTGCTGGCGGAGGTCGTGGCGCCGGCGCGGAGTGTGGCGGGACGCCGGCGGGTACGGGCGCGGAGTGGGGCGTGAGGGGCGCGAGTAACGTGAGCAGTGGGCGTCCGGCGTCCCAGTGTAAACACTTGAGAGAATCCACATGAATCAAATGAGACAACCCGAAGACGCGCTCCATGCGTTTCAGAACGCCTGGAACCGCCACGACATGGAGTCCCTCGGAGCGTTGTTCCATGAGGACGCGACCTTCGTGAACCGGTTCGGGCACTACGTGCGCGGCGTCGAGGCGATCATCGAGCTGCATGCACCCATCCACGCCACTATCTACAGCGATTCCACGCTGCAGAACGAGTTGATCGACGTGGTCGCGATCGGCGGCGATGCGGCGCTCATGCACTTCTGGAGCCGCCTCACGGTCGGTGCGGCGCATCCGGCGGGGCCTCATGCTGTCGATACGCTGATCCTTGCGGTGCTGACGCGGCAGGCTGGCGAGTGGCGAATCAAGGCGCTCGAGAACGTCACCCTGACGAATCCTCGCACGGGAGAAGCCATCTTGAGAGACGGCGGGGTGGTGTGATCGGGCAGCACAATCACTTTCACGACGTACGTTACCGGAAGCACCTGGGTTTACCAGATCAAGCCTGCCTTTTCCGGCACAGCGTTATAACATTGTGTGGATAAGGCGGTAATAAGCAGCGGCGTTCAAGGCCGTGCGATTGCAATTGCGCTTACGAGAGCTTTGCGGTTCCGGCACTCCAGCCCACTAGCGTCCTATAGTGAACCGCTTTGGTCAATAGAGAGGTGTGCTCAGTTGATCGCTGGGGAACCTCGCCGGATACTCGTAGCGTCGCCCTTCGCTGACAGCCTCATGCTATCCGACGAAGGGCGCAGACCGATACGCCGCGGCCCCGGACTCGACTGAACTTGCCGGAAGGCTTCGGACATGGGAGACGAAGTATAAGCGGGACTGAAGGGGGCCTGAAATGGCGCACGCTGATCTGGCTGTACTTGGGGGTGTGGGAATTCTCTCGCTGGCTTGTCTTGTCGTATGCGGAATGTATCTGTACCTGTGCAGCGACGGATGCCGCAACCGAAAGCACCGACCGGAAGCGCAACCCGGCGGCCCCCGATCCACCGGCCAATATGGCGAACCGTCTTCAGCAATCAAGGCAACCATGGGCACGCAACTCAGCGATCGCTGCAGATCCTCGCTCTATCGGGCCGTATTCAGTCACGCCGACGAAGACAGCATCGTGTTCGTGTTCGCCGGCACTCGCGAAGATGCCCGCGAGCGCGCGGCGAGCGCACTGGCTGCCATTCACACGATCCCGGTGCGGAACGTGCAACTCGCCGATCATGCGTCGTTCCGCGAAATGGTCGATATCGGCGTGAGCGAGGACGAAGATCTGCGAATCTTCGAAATGGCCTGGAAAGGCGCGGACGTGAGCGCGTGGGCCGAGCATCCGCTCTTTCTTACTGACGACCCTGGCTTGCTCGGCAAGTGGGCCGAGTTGTACGGCGACCTCGCGCGCCAACTGGCCGTCGGCGCAATTGAAAAAGCGCGGAACTGATCTTCTGCCGACAGGTTGAATTCGCGGGGCGTGGCCTGTACGGAAGCGCGCCGTTTCGTTTGCGCTCGCCTCGACGAGTTCAGTGCAGGATGGTGCTTCCAGGTTTTGTGTGTCAGTATTGTCTATATGGAACTTCGTAACGTATCGACCCGGTTTTACCATCATCACGGCCACGATCCAGTGCGCCGTGATTCGTTACGTCCATAGCAAGGAATTCGGGAGTTCGTTTTCTCCGTCTCCATGCACAAACGATCAAGGCGCCTCAGGCGCCTTTTTTTATTTTCCGGACTCGAGAGGATCTCATGACCATGATTCGCGGAACTCGTTTTATCGTTGGGAAGGAAGCCGCACAAATACGCACTCTGGAAGATCGGTTCCGGAGCTATCTTCATTGATGCTGGAGCCGAAGAGGCTATCGTGCCTGCCTTGTGGTCGCAGGATACGTTCGTCCAGAAGGCCGGCGGCAGTGAGATCATCGGCCAGATGTGGGCCTTTCCGGATAAGAAGGGACGACCCTGCTGTCTGATCCCGGAAGCCACGGCCTTATTCCAGGAGAGGTGCATCGCACTGCTTGGTCAACGAGAGGCGCGCATGCTGTTCTACGTTGCGCGCTGCTATCGATACGAGCGACCGCAGGCCGGCCGCTATCGGGAGTTTTCGCAACTGGGATTCGAATATCTTTGCGCAAATCCTGAACTGGCTGCGAGGCGGAGCCTGGAGATTGCGGTCGGCTTTCTCGATTCACTCGGATTACGGTATGAGATCGATGACGCGGCTCGCAGGGGACTCAGCTATTACCTGAACGGCCAAGGGTTCGAGATGCGCTGCACCGAACTCGGCGCGCAACAGCAAGTTGTAGGCGGAGGGGCATACCGGGAGGGCGCGGGTTTCGGCATTGGGGCAGAGCGGCTGCTGTTAGCCATGGCTGCTCAAGGGCTCATATAGCGAAGGGAAGATTGAGGGGGCATTCACATGTCCCCTGTTCTCAGATAGCGGCCGTTCGCCCGCCGACCTGACTCATGCGCTGAAAGGCCGGTTGAGTTAGCACGCTATCGCCTATTGAATCACGCGTGTTAACTTCATTTTTTCCAATTCGGCAGATTGGAGTCGAATCATTAATCGAACACCACTCCGACAAAGAGCCGTCAACCAATAAATAGCGATTTAGTAATCTCGACTAACCCGATGGACCGAGGTTCGTTACGCCCGGGGCGCATACGCCGACGTTGAGCTATCCATAACAGTCTCTTCCTGAAAATACGCTTTATCGGCCCCGGCACGTACGCCGACTATATGCCTGCGTCACGCGTCGAGCCATGGACGTGGACGCACGCAGCTCCCTAATCCCGGCAAGCAGCCGCTTACACGATCAGACCGCACAACATTCGGCCTGCAGCCAGGTGCATGAAAGCATTTTCAGGAAATGGAAAATGCAATCCACACAATGCGCGCATTAATCGTCTCCTGCCGGCATATCGACATATATCGACATATATCGCAACCCCTCGCAAAGCATCAGATTAATATATGAATAAAAGAAAGTTGAAGATGAAAATTCGGATAACGAGCGTTTTGCTCGCGTTCGCCTGTCCGGCCGTGCACGCACAAAGCTCGGTGCGCCTATCAGGATCGGTCGACGCGGGTCTCGCCTACGTCAGCGACGCGGGCAACGCGAATGGTCATCGAAGTGCCTGGCAGGCGAAGAATGGCGACATCAACATCAGCCGATGGGCATTGTCCGGCAACGAGCAGATATCGAGCGATCTCAGCGCGATTTTCACGCTGACCAACGGCTTTAACGTGATGAACGGCACCGCCGCGCAACAGGGCCGCCTGTTTGGTTTTCAGTCGTGGATGGGACTTGCTTCGCAGTCGACAGGCACGCTCACATTCGGTCGTCAGTTCGACGAAGTCGTTCAGTTCGTCGAGCCGTTCGCGCTGGGCGGCACACGATACGGCGGGACCGCTTTCGCGCACGTTTTCGACAACGACAACCTCGACAATTACACACGCACGAACAATTCGGTCAAGTACACGAGTCCGGTGTTGCTGGGTGGACTGAAGCTCGGGGCGCTATATGGCTTCTCGAACGAAGCGGGCGGCTTCGCGGATAACCGTGGCTACAGTTTTGGTCTCGGGTATCAGTACACCAATCTGGACCTCGGCGCGGGCTACTTTCAATTCAATAACGCATCGAACCTCGCGACGGCCAATACGAACGGCGCCGAACCGGCCGGCGCGCCGTTCAACGCGGAGCGGCAGCGCACCTGGGCGGCGGGCGGCCTTTATCATTTCACTCAAACCGCGGTCGGCCTCATATTGAGCGAAACGCGGCTGGACAAAGCCTCGTCGATCAACAACGTGGCCGATACCGCTATCAGCCTGCCCGGCGACGACGTACGCTTCGACAACGTCGAAATCAACGTGCGCTACGCCGTCACTCCGCGGTGGGATATTTCGGCTGCCTATACATTCACGCTCGGCCGTTTCGCCACGCCGACGGGCGTGCGCTATCCGAAGTGGCATCAGGCCGGCATCGTCAACACCTACTTCCTGTCGCCCAGCACCGACGTCTATGCGGAAGCCATCTATCAACGCGCCAACCAACTGCAAGGAACCGGGATTCAGGGCGCGCAGATCTCGAACTTCTCGCGCGCGTCCGGCGCGAATCAGTTCGTCGCCGCCTTGGGGCTGAGGCACCGTTTTTAGCCGACCCGTCATGGTCGGCGCGCCGAGGGGCTCTGTCGCAATCCGCAGCGGCGGCCGTGGCTGCGCTGGCCGGACCGCGCGTTATCGAGCGGGTCGATAGCTCTGGCTTTAGCTGAAGACAACTGATCAAACCCCGCCAAGCCGTTCCTCTGAACAGCAAAGGCGGGGATTGCTTCAGGCATTGAAGGCCACCGCGCGAGGATCGTGCGTCGTTCGTTCTCTCTGTAACCCGCTATCATCGTTTTTCGTCACCAAGGAGAACAAGCGATGAGTCGCCCGGATTTCATCAAGCACTGGACCGAACTGGAAGAGCTGCATGCGCATTGCTATCGGGGTGACTCCGAGCCGATGGGACTCGACGCGCCCCTCTCCGCCGCGATGGGTATTACGCGGATCGGCATACATCATGTCAGGCTCTTGCCGGGTCGCCGCACTTCATATCCGCACGCCGAAAGTACCGAGCAGGAGTTCGTCTACGTGCTTCAAGGCAAGCCCGATGTCTGGATCGACGGCGTTCTGCACGCTCTTGTCGAAGGCGACTCGGTTGCGTTTCCGGCCGGCACCGGTATCTGCCACACGTTCATCAACAACACCGCCGACGAAGTCAGGCTGATGGTGATCGGCGAGCGCCCGCGCGAAGACAACCGTATCCGATATCCACTAAATGAAGCGTACGAACTGACGCGCGCGGACCGCTGGACGGACTGGCCAATCAGACCGATCGGCGATCATGACGGGAAGCCGGAGTAACGTTCGCTTCCAAAGCGCGGACAGTTCATACGCGGCGTCAACGGCAAGGTCGGCGCGCGCTGGACGCAGTTTTCCAGGCGCCTTTCGATTCGTCGGCGCTGCGACACGCGCTCACGCGTGGCCGGGCCGATCCCACGGAGGCGTTCCGCCGAATGCATCGACGAGGAAATCGATCAACGCGCGCATCTTGGCGCTCATGTGTCGACGACTCGGGTACAACGCGAGCACGTCGATGTCAGGCAGACGATACTCAGGCAAGACCCGAACAAGATGGCCGGCACGCAGGTCGTTGCCGACCAGAAACGTGGGCTGCCAGATCACGCCTTGCCCGGCAAGCGCGGCAGCACGCGCTGTGTCGCCATTGTTGGTGCGCATGTGGTAGTTGACCTTCACGATGTGAGCCTTGCCATTTCTGTCGATCAGTTGCCATTCGTCGCCGGTGGCCGCATACGAGTAGCCGATGCATCGATGTTCGTTCAGGTCCGCGGGCGCTGCGGGATATCCGTAACGCGCGAGGTAAGCCGGCGACGCACACAGAATGTTGGTGGATGTCGCAAGCTTGCGGGCTGCGTAGTTAGTCGAGCCGGCGCGTGAGATGCGAATGGCGAGGTCGTAACCTTCGTCGACAATATCGACGACGCGGTCGATCAGCGAGACGTCGAGCTCCACTTCGGGATATTTCCGCATGAACTCGGGCCATAGCGGCGCCAGGTGCAGAATCCCAAAACTCACAGGCGCATTGATGCGCAGCCGGCCGCGCGGTTCGATCGACGCGGACGACACGAGCCCCTCGGTCTCGGCGACGTCGTCGAGAATGGATTTGCAGCGGGAGTAAAAGGTCTCGCCGCCCTCGGTGAGCGAGAGTTTGCGTGATGTGCGATTCAGCAGGCGCGTGCCGAGATGCGCCTCCAACTCATTCACGTAGCGGGTCACGTTGGCGGGCGAGGTTTCGAGCACATCGGCCGCTCGCGTGAAGCTGCCTCGGCTCACCACGGTCACGAAGACTTCAAAAGCGCGCAGCCGGTCCATGTCGGTTCCCGATTATTCATAATTGCTGAATGATATACCCATATTTTGCGCCTTTCTGCATCCATGGCTGAAGCCTATAGTGCTTTCCACGGACCGAGGTATTCCGCCTTGGTCGACAAACTGCTGCAGGAGATTGAACATGCAACGCTTGAACGGAAAAGTCGCCATCGTGACCGGTGCCAGCGCGGGAATTGGCCGGGCCACCGCAAAACTATTCGCTGCGGAAGGTGCGAAAGTGGTGATCGCGGCGCGCCGCGAAGCCGAACTTGAAACGCTCGCTGCTGAGATTGCCGAAGCGGGTGGTGAGGCCGCTTTCCTGGCGGGCGACGTGCAGTCGGAGGACTTCGCAAAAGCGCTGGTGGCGCTCGCCGTCAGCCGCTTTGGCCGGCTCGACATTGCCTATAACAACGCCGGCACGCTGGGCGAAATGGGCCCGAGCACGGGCGTGTCGGAGGCTGGCTGGTCGGCGGCATTGGCGACCAATCTGACGAGCGCGTTTCTGGGCGCGAAGCACCAGATCCCCGAAATGGTGAAGCAAGGCGGCGGATCGATCATCTTTACGTCGACGTTCGTCGGGTATTCATTCGCTTTCCCCGGCACCGCGGCCTACGCTGCGAGCAAAGCCGGACTGATTGGGCTGACGCAAGCGCTCGCTGCCGAGTACGGCCCGCAAGGCGTGCGCGTCAACGCGATTCTGCCCGGCGCCGTGGATACACCAATGTATCGCGACATGAACGATACGGCCGAGTCACAAGCGTTCGTCACCGCGTTGCATGCGCTCAAGCGGGTTGCGCGGCCGGAGGAACTTGCCCGTTCGGTGCTCTATCTGGCGTCCGACGACTCGTCTTTCGTGACCGGCACTGCTTCGCTAGTGGATGGCGGCGCATCGATTACACGCACGTGAAATTCCGGGCGGCGTCCGGGACCTTTCGCTTGAAGAGATCGCCCATGTGAACATGGCTGCGCTTCGTGGTCGACAGCCAGTTCGCGGCATGTGAAGTTCGAATCGCGAGCCCCGGACGCCGGCTCACGCATAGCGCGCGAGGAACAGGTCAGCGACCGATTCCGCGAGCTGACCTTGCTCCTGTTCGCCGAGCGGCGCCTGGCCCATCGTCACCTGCGGCCAGAATGCAAAGCCCTTCACCAACACCTGCAACTGCAGCGCCGCGAAAAGCGGGTCGTCGGTCTTGAGACGGCCGTCCGCGGCGGCCGCCCGGACCCACACGGTCAGGTCTTCTTCGCGTTCACCGAGGCGGGCGACCATGTCCCGCGCGCGTTCCGGCGAATGAATTCCGGCCGCTATTGCCACGCGTGCAAGCGACAGAAATGACTCGTCATTTAGCAGCCGCAGCTTGCGGCCCAACAGGTCGAGCAACTGTGTGCGCAATGGTTCGTCGGCACGGTAGGCGGGCGCGTCGCCCTGCTGGCTCGCGTCCCAAAGCCGATGAAGAATCGCCGCGAAAAGGGCTTCCTTGCTTGGGAAATGGTTATAGACCGTACGTTTCGAGACGTTCGCGCGGGCGGCGATACGGTCCATGCTGGTCGCGTCGTAACCGGCCGCGAGGAATTCCTCGATCGCGGCGCCGACAATGGCGGCACGTTTGCGGTCAGTCAGGCGTTGAGGGGTGTCACTTGAATCCATAAGCGGATTTTACACCGGGCAGTTTACTTTTCTCGAAAATAAACTACACTGCCGAGTGTACATTTTTCTTTGGACCGCCTATCTCATGACGTCGCTCCCCGCCTTTGTCAGCCGCGTGCTCGGCGTTACCGCCGCGAAACGCGGCCGCGCGTTGTCCAGCCACTCACCGCAGCACGACGGTGAACGTTTTCGCAACGTCAAGCCGCGTCCCGTCGAAGGCCTGCGCAAGACGCTTGGGATCGCGTGGAACCTGCTGTTCAACAAACCGCGCGGCACGGTGCCGACGGTCGCGTTGCCTGTGGGCGCGCTGACGCGTTCGCAGCTCGACGAGGCGCCCGACCGCAGCCTCTACCGGCTCGGCCACTCGACGATGCTGCTGAAGCTGCGCGGCCAGTTCTGGCTGACCGATCCCGTTTTTGCCGAGCGTGCGTCGCCATTCCGGAATCTGGGCCCGAAGCGCTTCCATGCGCCGCCGATCGCGCTGGCCGATTTGCCGCCGCTACGAGGCGTGATCCTGTCACACGATCACTACGACCATCTGGATCGCGAAACCGTGCTCTCGCTCGCGCAGAGCACCGGTGTGTTTCTGACACCGCTCGGCGTGGGTGACCGGTTGATCGAATGGGGCATCGACGCTGAGAAAGTACGGCAGTTCGACTGGTGGCAAGGCACGGAGATGGATGGCATGCAGTTCACCGCGACGCCCGCGCAGCACTTTTCCGGCCGTAGCCTGTTCGACGGCAACAGCACGTTATGGGCGTCGTGGGTGATCGTCGACGATGATCTGCGTGTTTTCTTCAGCGGCGACACCGGCTACTTCGACGGCTTCAGGACGATCGGCGAGCGCCTTGGACCATTCGACGTCACGCTGGTCGAGACCGGCGCATACGACCCACAGTGGCCGTACGTTCATATGCAGCCCGAAGAAACCGTGCAGGCGCATATCGATCTGCGCGGCCGCTGGCTCGTGCCCATTCACAACGGCACGTTCGACCTCGCGATGCACCACTGGCAGGAGCCGTTCGAAAGGGTGAGCGGCCTCGCTCTCGTGCATGGTGTCGCGCTCTCGACGCCCGGCATGGGCGAGCGGCTGGATCTGAGCGCCCCGCATCGCGGCGAACGCTGGTGGCGCCATGCCGTCGAGACCGCCGCTGCGCCGAAGACCGCATGGCGCCTGTGCGCGTCGCGCAATGCCGCAGACGCGGAGTCTTCCTGAAGCCTGATTGGCGCCGCCTGGTCGTCGGGTGATTGCGCGTCGCAATACCTCATTCGCCAACACTCATTTACAGGTCTCCGCTACTCAGAAGTGGAATATCGCACAGGCTACAAAGCGAGCCAGTCTATCGGCACAACTTCGCAATTGATGAGGATGGCAGGGAAGTCGGCGATAGGCTTACAAGAGCCTATGAGCCGACCCTGATCAGGAGCGTGACGTCTTTGGCAATGACAGCCTGCTCGGATCCAAACACACCGGCGGGAATAACAAACTTCCCACCATAGTGAATCGTGTGCAACCCTGCGGATAGTGGCTCCAGCAGCAGGTAGTAGCCGTCCGCAACGGCAGTCCCTTTTCCACCAGTATGGCCAAAAATCCACGGGCTCGGAGCAGAAAACGAGAATTGGCCGATCGGCGTGCGATAAGCCGAGATGTTGCCGACGGAAACACCGTCGATAGTGCAGAACAAATCACGGATGTCGCTTGCGAAGGCACTGACAATTTTCAGCTGGTCCGGCGTGAACGCCTGGAGTGGTGGATTGTTCAGCGACGTCGTCCCATTGAACATGGGCAGGAAGATAGACGTTCCGTCGAGCACCGACAGAAAGATAGACGTCCCAGCAGGAATGGTTGTCGCCAGTTGATTGCAGGTCAGCGGTGCAGAATTGGGCGTGGCCCAATACCAGACGTTTCCCGTTTGCGCCGCTGAGATGGGACGATGGTTGCAGTCGTCGAACGGATGGGGAAGGGGGCCGAGCGGCAATTCCAGCGCCCACCGCCAGAACGAGACCGCCCACTGACTATATGTTTTGCCGCGGAACTGCACATTGAGCGACACGACATGGTGATTCACGACCACGTCCTGTGGATTGACGCTGTTGGCGATCACCGAGGTGGCGGCGCTGTCACTCCCGGCACCTCCGCCACATCCAGTTAAAAGAATGGCAAGCGCGATCGTCCCTGCCGATGTTCGCAGTCCCCTCGTAGCAAGCGTGATGATCGCGGTACGTTCTCGCGTTTTTGCGTGGACGTTCATGCTGTTCTCCTGCCGGGGCGAGCTTCATCTGCTGCTACCCAATGCATAGCCGAGGGTGCCGCATTGTTGGCATGCCTCAACAGGTGCTGAACCGTCGCACGGAATCTGCCTGATGTATCTCGACGAGGCGCCCACCGCCGTGGGAGCGCATCGCATGATTCGTTATATGTCGGCGTTGAATCGAATACAAGACTGCAACCACGCGGCTGTTGTCAGAAGTCTGAAGGTGCGTCACCGTGAGTTGCACCGGACGCTACGTCGCTGTCATGCCGATCATTCGGGCCACCGTGGCCACAGCTCCAAACCATATCGACAACGTTTGAGAAGAACGTGGCATTACGCCAGTGCTTGCAAAATATTTGGCTCGCCTCACGGAAGTGATCTAGGCGGCAAGCGGCTTACGCAGCAGAGGCCTTCTTCAGCACCGCATAAAGCTGATCTTTGAGCTGGAGCTTTTCTTTCTTCAGCGTTTCGATAGCGGGGTTGTCAGACGGGGTCACGCCCGCTTCCATGTTGCTGATCTGGTGGTCCAGTTCATTGTGACGATCAAAGAGCCGCGAGAAATGAGCGTCTTCGGTTTTCAGGCGGGAAATCAGGTCGCGAAATTCAGGGAACATCACACACTCCTTTTTCGATCACGGGGGAAAGATCTGGCCTTTCAATTCGTTAGTATTTCACCCGCAGGAATGCTCGGCCTTGATTCTTATCAAGGCGCTATCGGACGGGCGCGGCGCCCGCTTGCCGCGCATTCCGATTCATGGCGCGCGCAATCGCTCAAGACGTGCCTGCAATCCGACCAACGGCTCGACGACCGTGCGCACCGTGCCCGCATAGATCGCGCCGTCGTTGCCGTCGAGGGTCACTTCGTCACCCTCATGCATTACCGTATCTCCCATCTGCACAGTTCGTGTCGATTCATCGAGATGCAGCGCCGCGCAGCCGACAAGGCAAACCCTGCCAAGTTGACGCGCGACGACCGCAGCATGCGAGGTGCGTGCGCCTCGCTGCGTGAGCAGACCCGCAGCCACCTCCAGTGCGGCGATGTCGTCGGTCTCCGCGTCGCGACGCACCAGGATGACCGACGCACCAGCAGCATGACGCGTGCGCGCGCGTGCTTCGTCGAAAGCGATTTCCCCTGACGCGATCCCGCAACTCGCACTCGCGGCGTGCGCGAGTGGCGTGAGCGGGCGATCGTTATCGGATGCCGCGATAGACATGCGCATCAACGCAGCGGGCTTCAGCGCGGCCGTGCGCTCACGCGCCACATCAGCACTGATCGAGCCCTCGTCGAGCAGATCCAGCGCAATCCGCGCGGCGGCTTGCGGCGTGCGTTTTCCATTGCGCGTCTGCAGCATGTACAAGTGTGCATCCTGCACAGTGAACTCAATGTCCTGCATGTCGCCGAACGCGCGTTCGAGCCGCGTGGCCGCATCGCGCAATGCTTCCCAGACCGCGGGCATTGCCTGGGCGAGCTCTTGGTGGCCGCGCGCGCTACGGCGGCCCGAGACGACATCTTCTCCTTGCGCGTTGAACAGGAAGTCGACCCAAAGCGCCGGCTCGCCGCTGACCGGATCGCGCGTAAACCCGACGCCCGCGCCCGAACGCCCGCCCGCATTGCCGAACACCATGGCCTGCACAGTCACGGCCGTCCCGATTGCATCGCTGATGCCGCACTGTTTGCGGTACGCACAGGCCCTGGATGATTGCCAACTCGTCAGCACCGCGCCGATGGCGTTCGCCAGTTGAACCTGTGGATCTTGCGGAAATGGCTGGCCGGCAGCACCCTCGTAGGCGGCGAGGCAACGATGCGTGAGTTCGCGTAGTTCGGCGAAATCGAGTCCGTGCTCGTCGCGAGTTCCGGCGAGCGCGGCGTATTCCGCTTCGAAGATCGACGGGGGCACGCCCGCGACCAGTTCACCGTAGCTCGCAACGAGTCTGCGATAGGTGTCCCAGACCAGACGCGGATTGCCGGTCTGGCGGAGCATGCCGGCAAGGGTGGCATCGCACAGGCCGACGTTGAGCAGCGTATCCATCATCCCCGGCATCGACACAGGCGCCCCCGAGCGCACCGAGAGCAGCAGCGGCACGCGCGCGTCGCCGAAGCGCTGACCGGTGGCATGCTCCAGTTCCCATAGACCGGGTGCCCACACCGCGCTCGCGGTGGCAGTTTCGCGGGCTTGAGCGTCGCGACAGTAGTGCGTGCCGAGCACAAAAGCCGGCGGCACCGGCAGACCGAGGTCAGTCATGCGCAGCAGGTTGTAGGCCTTGAAGCCGACCGTTTCCGCCGAGGCATGAGTCGCTTCAGGATTACCGCGCGGCGTGGCGTCGCAGCCGATCAGGTAGACCTCGTCGGGCCAGCGTTGAACGGCATCCGGTTGAAGGGCTGTCATGTGTTCGCTCCGGTTTCGCCGAAGGCGACATCGCGCAACGCATAGCCGGCCACCAGCAGACGATCCGAGGCCAGTTCGAGTGTCGTTGCGAGATCGTTGGCGAGCATCAGGCTGGCGGCATCGCGCACGACACCGAGAATGGCGCGGCGTGCCGCGCGCAGCAGTTCGTCACATTGGCGCTCGGAGCGCAGCACGTTCCACGACGCCGCAAGAAACGCATCGCTGTCGGACGTATCGCTGGCGGTGCCGAGGCTGCGTGCGATAGCGAGCGACTTGACGTGCTCCTGTGTCGCCATCAGCACGGTTTGTGCGAGGCGCGACAGCGATTCGTGGACGTTGCTGTCCCAACCTTGCTGGTGGCCGTCGGCGATCAGGCTCATCAGGAACGCGGCTTCTTCGAGCGCGTCGGCGATGTCGTCGGAGAGTTCAAGCAGTTGCTTGAACGGCTGCCAGCGAGGCTGACGCTGCGCCTGCTCACGCGCGCGCATTACCAGATGGTCCGCCTGCCGCTCCCATGCCTTCGCTCTCGCGGCCAGTGCCTGCGCAGGGTTCTCGCCCGCTGGCGGCGCGCACATGACGTCATGCGTCAGGCCGTCGCTTACCGCTTGCGCCAGTGCGTGGCAGTACGCGGCGTGCTCCTCCAGCAGCTCGAACGCGCTGCTGTGCTGGCGCACACGCCGGGCGAGCAGCAACCGCGTTTGATCGGCGACGAGCGCCGCCGGCTGCCCGCCGATCAGCGCGTGACTGGCCATCTGCAGCACTTCGACCATGAACGCCTGCGCATCGCGCGAGCCCAGCACTGCGTCCAGCCGGTCGCCGATGCGGAACGCCCCTTGACCGACGGCCTGCATCGCAGCGTAGATGAGCGCTTCACCACCGGCCTTCAACCACGCCATGTGACCCACGTCGAGCCGGGCCGCATCGCGCAGAACCTCGATAGCCGCGTCTTTATCGACAAACGACAGCAACCGCTTGCGGGCCCGGTTCCAGTCGATCAGAAAAACAATGCGTGACCCGATTCCTTCGAGCGCGGTGTCGAGCGTGCGCTCGTCGGCACAATCAAAGCGCGCGACGCCGAACGTGTAAGCGTCACCTTCGTTCAGCGCGGCATTGACCTTCGATTGCAAGTCGCTCCACTGCGCACCGTAAGGCACCAGCAGCGACTGGAAGAACGCGAAGCGCGGCCGGTGCAGATCCGAATAACTCAACGTAATCGTCAGGCCTTCAACCTGCACGACCAGCACATGAACGTCGTTGGTGCCGATGTCGTTTTGCAGCAGCAGCCGCTCGCCGTCGCGTGTCGCGGCGGTGTCGAGCCCCGGATGATCGAACTTCAGTGGCGCCGTGCGGTTCAGCCCACGCATGAACGCGACGACGCGCGCGCGGTCGGCCGGTTGCAGTTGCCACACGTGCGCACCGTCGATCTGCTCGCTCGACACCGTATTCGCCAGTTGGTTGAGCGCACGGTGAAGGTCCATCACCAGCAGGTGCAGGCTGTCGTCTCCATTCGTTCGCTGGCCGCGTGTTAGCGATTGCAGTTGTGCGCGGCTAAGGCGTTCGCCCCGCAGTGCGTCGAGCCCGTCCAGCCAGTGCTGGACACGCGCGTGCAATGTGTCTGTCTGGTCGTCCGGTTGGAGCAACGGTCGGGCCATCGTCTCCAGATCTTCGGCGAGACGCTGCACGAGACGCGCGAGGTCGGGCAGCAGCAACGTGCCGTCAACTAGCGAAGCGCTTGCAGGCATGTCGTGAAGCCATGGCGCGTCGACGTGTGCGGCGACCAGTTCTGCGGTCAGGTCCGGCAATTCGCGGTCGGGATGTTCGGCGTGCGCGAATGCCACCTGCAGCACGCTCAGGTAGAGCTTCAGACGGTCGTTGGCGGACAGTGCCGCCTTGATCCAGCCTGGCAGCAGCAGACTGCGCTGTCCCATTGCAGCAATTGCCTGGGTCTTTTGCGTCATGGGAGCCACTTGTGCGGGTAGGTGGTCCAGTCTCGGCTGCGTATATGACACTTTCCTGACAGCAGCGACGAGGCCGGAGTATTCGTTGATACACATCAACTGCGCACCGATTGACCTGCGCGAGCATCCGCAGAAACGCGTATGACGCGTTCAGGGTGCATGATGGTGAAGGGGAAATCGCTTGGCGAATTGTTCTTCTTCTTTCGTTTCCCGCAGGCGAAGGAAACCGCTGTTCAACTATCGATCGACCAGGCCATGATACTTCTCGACGGCAAGTATGGAATGCGCACCATGATCCCTTTCTTCAGGACCTGGCTGCGCCGTTCGCCGTCGCCGGCAGGCGCGCATGGGTCGGCCACGAGCAGCGAAACGCTCAGCGAGATCGCCGGGCTTTCACCTGATGAAGCGCTCCAACGCTTGCACAGCACGGCGAGCGGCCTGTCCGCCGACGAGGTAGCGGAGCGCTTGCGCACTACCGGCGCCAATCAGGTGGCTCACGAAGTGCGCCATACGATCCTCGGTGAACTCGCGAATCGATCGATCAATCCGCTGAACCTGTTGCTGTTGTCGCTGGCAACTGCATCGTACTTTCTGGGCGACTCACGCGCCGCGATCATGATCGCGGTGATGGTGGTGCTTAGCGTTTCGCTGGGTTTTCTTCAGGAGCACCGCTCGAACAAAGCCGCCGACGCACTGCGCAGAATGGTGCGAACGAACGCCAGTGTACGCCGGCGTGCAACGGCGGCTGAAGCGGACCATATCGACATTCCAATCGAACAGATCGTTCCTGGCGACGTCGTCCTGTTGTCCGCTGGCGATATGATTCCCGCTGACCTGCGGCTGATCTCGGCGAGAGATCTATTCGTCAATCAATCGGCGCTCACTGGCGAGGCAATGCCACTCGAAAAATTCGCGCATGCCTGCAGCACTTCTGCCGAAACGCATTTCGACCTGCCGAATATCTGTTTCATGGGTAGCGCCGTTGTCAGCGGTGTCGGTTGCGGCGTTGTGGTGCTGACCGGGGGCAGGACGGCTTTCGGCCGCGTCGCGGACCTGATCGCCGCGCAGCGTGTACAGACGAGCTTCGACAAAGGCATTGCACGATTCACCTGGTTGATGATGGCTTTTATCCTGGTGATGGTTCCCCTCGTATTCGTTATCAATGGGCTGACCAAAGGTAACTGGTTCGAGGCGTTGCTTTTCGCGGTCGCCGTGGCAGTGGGGCTCACGCCCGAGATGCTGCCGATGATCGTGACGGTCAATCTGGCCAAGGGCGCGATTGCGATGTCACGGAAGAAAGTCATCGTGAAGCGCATCAACGCGATCCAGAATTTCGGCGCGATGGATATTCTTTGCACGGACAAGACCGGCACGCTGACGCAGGACCGAATCATCCTCAAGCGCCACCTCGATTTCCATGGTGACGAATCGGATCAGGTGCTCGAATATGCGTATCTGAACAGCGCTCACCAGTCGGGCCTCAAGAACCTGCTGGATGTCGCCGTGTTGAAGCACGTGGAGCTTCATGAGCAACTCAAGGCGCACGAGCAGTACACCAAGATCGACGAGATGCCATTCGATTTCGAGCGCCGCCGGATGTCCGTCGTGCTGGCACGGGGGGACGGTACTCACATTCTGATCTGCAAAGGGGCGGTCGAGGAGATTTTTTCGGTATGCACCCGTTACGTGATCAACGGCGTAATGGGCACGCTCGACGAACGCAATTTCACCGCGGCAAAAGACGCCACCGCCGCGCTCAACGCCGATGGGTTTCGAGTCGTCGCGGTGGCCTACAAGGAGATGCCGCCGCAGCAGGCCACCTATGCGGTCAAGGATGAGGCCGATCTGATACTGCTCGGCTACATTGCGTTTCTCGACCCGCCCAAAGAGACGGCGGCGGCGGCCATTGCAACGTTAAAAGAGCGCGGCGTGCAGGTGAAGATTCTCACCGGGGACAACGACATCGTTACCCGCAAGATTTGCCATGAAGTCGGGCTTGCCGTGGATCGGGTCGTACTGGGCAAGGAACTCGAATCACTATCGCCCGAGCAATTAGCTGATCTGGCGGAGACCGCCTCTGTCTTCGCCAAAGTATCGCCGGCGCAGAAGGCTTCCGTTATCGACGCCTTGCATCGCAAGGGGCATGTTGTGGGTTTCCTGGGTGACGGCATCAATGATGGACCGGCGCTCAAGGTCGCGGACGTCGGCATTTCGGTCGATAGCGCCGTCGACATCGCGAAGGAATCGGCCGATATCATTCTGCTCGAAAAGAGCCTCGCCGTGCTTGGCGAAGGCGTGCTCGAAGGCCGCAAGGTGTTCGGCAACATCACCAAGTACATCAAGATGGGCGCCAGTTCGAACTTCGGGAATATGTTCAGCGTGCTCGGCGCCAGCATCATCCTTCCGTTTCTGCCCATGGCGCCAATCCAGGTGCTCACCAACAACCTGCTATACGACTTTTCGCAAACCGCCATTCCGACAGACAACGTGGATGAAGAATATCTGCGTGTGCCGCGTCGGTGGGATATCGGCAACATCGTCAAGTTCATGCTGCTGATCGGGCCGATCAGCTCCGTCTTTGACTATGTCACGTATTTCATGATGCTTTATGTGTTCGGCGCATGGGACAAGCCTTCCTTGTTTCAGACGGGCTGGTTTGTGGAGTCGCTCCTTACCCAGACGCTGATCATCCACATTATCCGGACTTCGAAAGTGCCGTTTTTGCAAAGTCGAGCAAGCGCGGCGCTGATTGCGACGAGTCTCGTCATCGCCGCGGTGGGAATCTCCATACCCTATACGTGGCTCGGCACATTCCTGGGCTTCATTCCCTTGCCGCCGGCTTACTGGCCAGCCCTTCTGTTGATTCTCCTGAGTTATGCCGTGTTGACACATCTGATGAAGACCTATTTTGTCCGGCGATTCGGGCTGGATTGAGTGCTGCGACTCGGCTAGTGGAGCATCACCAGGGCGGGCAGTGTGCCGGACATGCTGATTGCGGCGTTTTTTTACGCCGGGTTAACGCCAATTCGCGTAGCCTGATAAAAAGCAATGGACAGGTGGCACACATGACGCGCGCATTGGTTGGTCTGCGGACCTTCTTTGGAATGGGTAAGGCATCGCCACAAGGCCGTTCGCGGTCCGTGCCGAGCCGCAATGTGATGATGCGCGTGACCCTGGACGCCCAACACGCCACACCTTTGCGTCAGGCGCTGATCCGGGACTGCGGCGATCAGCAATGGACCATTCGCGTGGCCCCTCTGCACGGAACGGGGCGCGTGCGGCTATCGCTCTATCTGCCAAAAGACGCGGTCAATGGGGCCATGCAACGGCTTGCGCATCTGGCGCCGACTGCGGAGGTGGGACAACTGCTTGAAATCCCCCAGGCGCCAACCAACGCCTGGCGGGCTCTGATGCATACCCCGTCCCAGCCGCGCGCCGATTCGTCTGATTATCAGGCTGAATCAGTAGGGAAAGCAGACACGCTTGCCCAACTGCTTTCCCCGGATCATGTTCTACTTGGCTGGGACGTAGCAGACCGCGAGACCCTGTTCGAACAGTTTGGCCATTTCTTCGAGCAGCGCTACGACATGCCGGCAACAAGCGTGACCACTGGGCTGATGGCGCGCGAGGCGCTAGGCTCGACCGGTCTCGGCCAGGGTGTGGCTGTTCCACACGGTCAAATCAGAATGCTGCGCCACGCCATGGCGTTTTATGTGCGTCCCGCGCAGCCAATTCCATTCGATGCCCCGGATGGGCAACCTGTGAGCGACGTGATCGTTCTGCTGGTTCCGGAATGGGCAAACAGCACGCATCTGCTTTTGCTGGCTGACGTGGCACAGCGTTTCTGCGACCATCAGTTCCGCGAGGTGCTACATCGCTGTATCGACGCGCGGGCCGTATCCCAACTGTTCGCCAGCTACGAGGCGGTGGGTGATGTTGGGCGTAGGGGGCCGCACACAAATCCCGCAGGTGATCCACCTGCGGCCGTCAAACGGTTCCGTCCGCGCGGGTAGGGTTCTTGCCGTACGTGGATCATCGATCCGCGGGCTTCTTTGTTGACGCGAGCAGTGCAACGCTGACGCAAGCGCTCGTAGGAAAATATCCTCGGTGTTCGGCGGAACCATACACTTGGTGCGGTTTTCGGCGCCCACACACCTTGGCATGCTCCTGCAAGCGCTTGCGGCAGCCGACTATGACACGAATGCGAACGGCAAAATGGCCGCGACGGCGATGGCGACGCCGACCGTAGCAAACCCCAGGCTAAGCGCAAACATGGTGGAAACGCTCGCAATGGCCACGAGCGCCAAACACCAGCGACGCTGAATCTGATGGGCAACAATGAGGCTTCTGCCCTTACCCGTATCCTCGATACTCGCTGCTGCAATTGTCTTGTATTGACGAAATCTCAACCGGAGCATGTAGAACCTCGTTCTTTGAATTGAGATTCTGTCATCAACGGTATAACGAATTTATAAAACCGCGGGGCGTATGCCGTTAATGCGCTATATCGAAGCGCGCAGTTCCGGATGTAAACCGCTGCAACTTTTGGCGCTCGGTCGACGCGACTTGCTCTCGCCAAGCTCCGCCTGCGGGACGCCGGGCTGTCTTCCGTGCGTCGTTACAAGACGTGGCCCGCGCAAGAATATCCCTCGTTAAACGCATACATCGTGTGCCCGCGATTCGTTGGCGCCCGGTGCGGCACCGTACCGACGTCTCTTAAAGTTTCAGACATCATTGAAGATGCGCTCGCTGAAAGAGTCGTGACTGCACGGTCACCTCGCGTCCGGATCGCCAACCCCCGTCTTGCCGGTGTCGATCAGTCCGTCCCGAATCCTTTGCTGCGTGCGTTGACCTGTCGCCTGCCCGAAACGTCAGGCCGGTGATCATGTGTTTCTGGATTGGCGCTACGCCGTTGTAGAAAGAGGGTTCACTTGTTTAGTCATACACTCGCGTTCTTCTCAGGGGGCCTACTGGCCTTTTCGTGGTGGCGGATCCTGCTGGCTACGCTGGTGTCGACGCACATTACGATCGTCAGCGTGACGGTCTATCTGCACCGGTGCCAGGCGCATCGCGCGCTTGATCTGCATCCTCTCGCCAGTCATTTTTTTCGTTTCTGGTTATGGATGACAACTGGGATCGTGACCGGCAAGTGGGCCGCGGTTCACCGCAAACACCATGCGAAGTGCGAGACGCAGGAGGATCCTCACAGCCCACAGGTCAGCGGAATCTGGAGGGTCTTGCTTGGCGGCGCCGAACTGTACCGCACCGAAGCGAAGAACGAGGAGACGCTGCGCCGGTTCGGCCACGGTACGCCGGCCGACTGGCTGGAGCGGAATGTCTATGAAAAATATCCGGATCTGGGTATCAGCCTGTTGATGGTGATCGACGTGGCGCTGTTTGGTATTGTCGGCGTATCGGTGTGGGCCGTTCAGATGATGTGGATTCCTTTCTGGGCCGGCGGCGTGGTCAACGGGCTGGGCCATTTCTGGGGTTACCGAAATTTCGGTCCGCCTGATGCGAGCACGAATGTGATTCCGATCGGCATTCTGATCGGCGGAGAAGAACTTCACAATAATCACCATGCGTATGCAACGTCCGCAAAGCTGTCGAACAGGTGGTACGAGTTCGACATGGGCTGGATGTATATTTGCGTGCTTTCCGCGCTCGGGTTGGCCACAGTCAGGAAAGTGGCGCCTAGACCGCGGATGGTCGAAGGCAAAGCGGTTCTCGACGACGAGACGCTGCAAGCCGTGCTTCGAAACCGTTGCGAGGTGATGGCAAGCTATGCGAGAACGGCTGAGCGCGCTTATCGGCAGGAACTTGCGCGAGTGAAGCATATCAGCCGGAGGGAGAGAGCCTTGCTGATGCGTGGTGTGAAAAAATGGTTTCGCGACGGGGAGGCAGGGCAAGGCGGAGCGGGTCATCCCGTGCCCAAGGAACTCTGCGGCAACGACGCGAAGCTTCTTGTCTACGTCGAACTGCGCGAGGATCTGGCGGCAATCTGGGAGCGCTCGAATCGCTCTCGCGAACAACTCCTGTTCCAGCTGGAAGACTGGTGTCGACGCGCTGAACAGAGTCGAATCGACGCACTAAGGGAGTTTTCGCTTCGCCTTCGCCACTACGGTTGAGGTTTAATGCTGTCGCTTCGGCCGCCGTCGATCTCGAGCTCAGCCTCGCACTCGACTGGCACATTCAGAGGAAGCGCCACGCCCACTGCCGAGCGAGAGTGCGTGCCAATGTCCGGCCCAAACACTTCAAGAATGAGATCAGAGTAGCCATTGGCGATCCTTGGCATCTGATCGAAGCCCGGCGCTACATTAATCATTGCAAAAACGCGCAGCCATGCCGTAATGCGATCCAGGTCTCCAAGCGCTTTCTGCAGGCTCGCCAAATGCGCGAGCGCCACGAGGCGCGCCGCTGTATAGCCTTCGTCCACCGATACTTCAGCGCCAACTCTGCCGACCGGTTGCGCAATTGTCCCGTCGAGGTTAAGCGGAACGTGTCCTGAAACGAAAGCTCGCGCACCTCGTACTCGAACCCATGCAAAAGGCAAAGTCATGCGGATGTTTGCCGGCATCTGTAGCGGCGCAGGCAACGTCAAGCCTAATTCCGCCAACTTCGCTTCGATTCGCGCCATGATCGCCTCCTCAGAGTTCCGCCTACCGGACCGGGCATGGTTCTTTGCTGCTCCGCCTGGCAGAGCAGTCTAAATTTATCGCTGCCCCGAATCGTTCTATTGAAGCTAGTAGTACGTAGTACTGCACCGCCTGATTTATGAAAGCAGGCATTCTCCCGACTCCGCGCATGCTGGATGATCTATGCTGAATGACTGATAGTTAGCGCCAGGCTGCGGCCGTCTCGATCAAGGAACCGTGAAACAAGGGGCATTCCATGGATACAGTGTCCACTTCCCACATCCGGTACAGGCAGGTGGCCGATCTCCCATGTCCGAAGGGTTTGCCTTTTTTTGGCAACCTCCATCAGCTATCCCCGACCCGGCTGCACCTCGTACTCGAACAATGGGCGCGGGAGCTAGGCTCGCCTTTCAGATTTCAGATCTGTCGAATGCCGGTGACAGTGTGGACCGATCCGGAGCTGTGTCAGACCATCATGCGCGAACGTCCGCACCGGTATCGCCGTTATGCGTCGATAGAGTCGGTGCTGGAGGAAATCGGCTGCAACGGTCTCTTCTCGGTCGAGGGCGCAGCGTGGGCGCCTCAACGAAAGCTGATCATGCATTCGTTGTCCATTCCGCATATCAAAGCTTTTTACCCCAGTCTGAAGGCCATCACGGAAAGGCTTTACCAACGCTGGCAACGCGCAGCGGCGCACGGAACTGTAGTCGAGATGACTGACGATCTCAAGCGCTACACGGTGGACGTCACCAGTGCTCTTGCTTTTGGCGAAGACTCGAGGACCATCGACCAGGATCGTGGTGTCATACAGGAGCATCTCGCGCTGATCTTTCCCATGTTGATGAAACGTATCAACGCGCCTTTTCCCTACTGGCGATATGTGAGATTTCCTCGGGACCGCGAACTCGATCGCTCTCTGATCGAAGTTCACCGGTATGTGCGAAATATGATGACCAGGGCACGTGAGCG
This sequence comes from Paraburkholderia sp. RL17-380-BIE-A, assembly GCF_046028085.1. Lineage (NCBI taxonomy): Bacteria > Pseudomonadati > Pseudomonadota > Betaproteobacteria > Burkholderiales > Burkholderiaceae > Paraburkholderia > Paraburkholderia sp. RL17-380-BIE-A. The sequence goes on along the minus strand of NZ_JARESQ010000026.1, from coordinate 77,003 downwards.
GATGCGCGACGACCCCTCGGAGGCGCCACGTCATCTCCTTGAAGCGATGCTCGTCACGCGCGACGCGCCACAGTCCGACGTAACCGATGACCAGGTGGCTGCGAATGTTCTCACGCTACTGCTTGCAGGCGAAGACACGACGGCGAATTCCATAGCGTGGACGCTGCTATACGTTGCTACGGATCCGGCTTTGCAACAGCGGCTCTTTGACTCGTCGAGCAGTGTGCTCGGTTCTTCATCGGTATGCCCGGACTTTACGTCGTTAAAGCAGTTGGATCTGTGTGAGGCAGTGTGCACGGAAACCGGAAGGCTCCGTCCGGTCGCCGCGGTGAATTCGTTTGAGCCATTGGAAGACGTGTGTCTCGCCGACATCTTGTTGCCGGCCGGCACGAAAATGTTTTTCCTGAATCGGCCCGCCACTATCGACGCGCGCAATTTTTCGAATCCTTTGCAGTTCGACCCGGATCGATGGCTGCATGACGATAGCCGCTCGCGTACAGTGCACGACTCACGTGCATATCTGCAGTTCGGTGCCGGGCCACGTGTATGTCCGGGACGTTATTTGGCCGCTGTGGAAATGCGCCTCGTGCTGTCGATGCTGATGGCCAATTTCACGGTCCGAATGGCGGTCGACCCGGATACGATTCGGGAGATCACTGCGTTCACTATGGTCCCGAGTGCCATGCCGGTGCATCTTTCGGCACGGACCGTATAGTTATCCTCCGCGCGCTTGTGCATTCGGCCGATCCGACTCCGACTTCGACTCCGACTTCAGCTGACTTGCTTGCGAATCTCAGCGAGGACCTGCATGCGGTCGTTGCAATCCACGTTGGCCGCGTGGCTTCTGAAGGTCGAAATGGCGGGCAAAAAAACATGAAGAAGCGGGTCAACGTTCAGCGAGCGACCGCGCACGCTTGATGTCCTGAGATAAACCCGGCCCTGGGCGAATCCACGCGAAAAGATTGCGCCCATCGACGAGCGCCAGTCAGCCGAACCACCGCTTGCCTTTACCTCTCGAATGCGCGAGATTTCTGGAATCGCCAGAAGCGCGGCAGAATATGCTGAAGCAAGACGGTTTGCACCCCTGCACCCAAAAACAATGCGCATCCCTCCACTAAAAGCCATCGTCGCGTTCGAGAGTGTCGCTCGAACAAAGAGCGTCAATCGGGCGGCTGACGAACTAGGGTTAACACCGTCGGCAGTGAGCCATCAAATTGCCAACCTCGAATCCATTGTGGGAAGGCCCTTGTTCACAAGACTTGGGCGAGGACTGGTGCTGACGCCAACGGGGCAGCAATATCTGGCGGATGTAACCGGATCGCTCGCCGACCTGAGCCGCGCAACCGAGCGGGCATCGAGTCAATCGGGTGTCGAGATTCTTCGCATTCACTCGAGTCCCAGCTTCGGGCTGATGTGGCTGCTGCCGCGGCTGGCCTTGTTTCAGGAAGCGAACGGCGACATTCAGTTGAATCTCGCGTGCTCGTACGAGGACGTGTCGTTCACCTCGGGCCACTATGATCTCGACATAAGGCATGGCTACGCGCATTGGACCGATGGCGAGATCAAAACGCTACGCAACGAGTTCATCGCGCCGCTTGCCTCGGAGGAATACCTCAAACGACACCCGGTGCATACCCCCGAGGATCTGCTCGAACGGCGCCTGATTTTCTCGGAAACGCCCGTCGTGCAGTGGAAGCAATGGTTCGGCAAATTCGGCGTCGCGGTGTCGCACAAGGCATACGATTTCGCGTTCGACCGCTCGTATATGTCCCTCGAGGCCGCGGCATTGGGACATGGCATCGCGCTCGAAAGCACGATGCTCGCATCCGTCCATCTCAAACGAGGTTCACTCATACCGGTCTTCGATCGCACGTATGCAGTCGAAGTCGGAGCTCATCACCTCGTTTACCCTGCTCGGAGCGTGGATTTGCCGCGCGTGGCCAAATTTTTGGCCTGGGTCGAGCAGGAGACCAGCCGCGCCGCCGTGTAGCGCCAAGCGACGCCAAGCGGGGCGGCGGCACCCCAGCGTGATGCCAGAGGGTCGCAGCGACACCTGAAAATTCTTCAGCAATAGTTGAGCCGAACTGCATTGATCGAGATGGTCGAAGCACTGAAACTGCGTCTACCAACTAACGTGATCGATGGAGACAAACATGTTGCTCGACAGCAAAGTAGTAATCGTAACCGGCGCAGCCTCGCCGCGCGGTATTGGCAAGGCGACCGCAAAAGCGCTCGCTGCCCAAGGCGCGCGCGTGGTGATTCTGGACCTTCGCAAGGAAGACGCCGAGCGTGCCGCGCGTGAACTCGGCGAGGACCACCTCGGCCTCGCCTGTGACGTGACCGACAAAGCCGCATGTGTTGCTGCCGCCACGGCCGTCATCGAGAAGTACGGTCGTGTAGATGGATTGATCAATAACGCAGGCATCACGCAGCCTTTGAAGACGATGGACATCGGCGCTGACAATTTCGATGCCGTCATCGACGTGAACCTGCGCGGCACACTCTATATGTCGCAAGCGGTCATTCCGCAAATGCGGGCGCAAAAGAGCGGCAGCATCGTCTGCATGTCATCCGTTTCCGCGCAACGCGGCGGTGGCATCTTCGGCGGGCCGCACTACAGCGCGGCCAAAGCCGGCGTGCTCGGTCTCGCTCGCGCGATGGCACGTGAACTCGGCCCGGACAACATCCGCGTCAACTCGATCACGCCAGGTCTCATTCAGACCGACATCACCGGCGACAAGCTTACGACGGAGATGCGCGCCGACGTCATCAAGGGCATTCCGCTCGGCCGGCTCGGCGATGCCGCGGACGTCGCGAACGCCTGCCTGTTCCTCTCAAGCGGCCTGTCGACTTACCTCACTGGCATCACGCTCGACGTCAACGGCGGAATGCTGATCCATTAAGTACGACGTCTGTCGCGACTGCGGCAGATGGGTCACTGCACCCGGCGGTAAAACCCGGGGCGATATGTCCGCAAACATCTTGCATGGGGCCAGAAGTAAGCGCTAAAGCGCTAACGCTGGCCGACAGGAGACAACCATGAAAACGAAGGCAACCGCGCCGTCAATGGCGGGCGATGTCACGAAGCTCGCCGACTCGGCGAGCTTCGAATCAAAAACGTATGCGAAAGTCGGACGGCGCCTGATACCGTTCCTGATGCTCTGCTATCTGGGCGCTTATCTCGATCGTGTCAACGTGGGCTTTGCAAAACTGCAGATGCTCAACGACCTGCGATTTAGCGAAACCGTGTACGGCCTTGGCGCCGGCATTTTCTTTCTCGGCTATTTTCTCTTCGAAGTACCGAGTAATCTCATGTTGCACAAAGTGGGCGCACGAAACTGGCTCGCCCGCATCATGCTGACCTGGGCTGTGATCTCCGCCTCGTTCGTCTTCGTCAAATCGCCCACCACGTTCTATGTTCTCCGCTTCATGTTGGGCGTGGCCGAGGCGGGGTTCGCGCCAGGCGTCATTCTGTATCTGACGTACTGGTTTCCTTCGGCACGGCGCGCAAAGGCACTCTCACTCTTTTTCATGGCGATTCCGCTGGCCGGCATTGTCGGCGGGCCGCTGTCCGGTTACATCCTGCATGCGTTCCAGGGGGTGCATGGACTGGCTGGCTGGAAGTGGCTGTTCATCCTCGAAGCCCTGCCGTCGCTGCTCCTTGGCGTCGCCATTCTGCTCTACCTCGACAACGGTATCGCCGCCGCGAAGTGGCTCACCGATGCGGAGAAAGCACTCCTTGCACGAAACGTGGCCAACGACAACGCACACAAGATCGCGCATGTGTCGATCAGGTCATTCATCGGCGATCGTCGTCTGTGGTTGATGGCCTCCATCTACTTCTGCGTAGTGCTCGGTCAATATGGGCTCACATTCTGGCTGCCGACGATCATCCGCAAATCCGGCGTAGCCGATCCGCTGTGGGTGGGCGTCTTTACAGCCATCCCGTACCTGTGCGCCATCATTGCGCTGCCGCTGGTGGGAGCGAGTGCTGACCGCCATCGCGAACGCCGTCTGCATCTTGCGATCCCGATGCTCGTATCGGCAGCTGGCTTTGCAACGCTTCCGATGCTGGGCGGAGTCGGCGCATCGCTGGTGTGTGTCAGTGTTGCCGCTGCCGGCATTCTCGCTTCGTCTTCACAGTTCTGGTCACTGCCGACCGCGCTTCTCGGTGGCATGTCCGCCGCGGCGGGTATCGCGGCGGTGAACTGTTTCGCCAATCTCGCCGGCTTCTTCTCGCCGGCCATCGTGGGCTGGTTGAACGATCTGACCGGTAAGTCGACGGCTGGGCTCATCTTCATCTCCGTCGCCATCGTCATCGGTGCCGGGCTTGTTTTCCTCGTGCCAGCCAAAACCGTCAATCGCTGACACCGGCCGCTGCAAAGACTCACTTTTTTGAATCAAGGAGACACCATGAACAGTTCGTCATCAGATGGGGTGACGCTCGCCGAGCGCGCCTACCGGATTCGCAGAAACGCCTTGCTGATGGGCGAAGTACAGGGCCAGGGCTATATCGGCCAGGCACTCGATATCGCCGATGTACTCGCGGCTGCCTACTTTGGCGCGATGCGCTACCAGCCCGAGAACCCCGACTGGGAGGGCCGCGATCGCTTCCTCTTGTCCAATGGCCACTATGCAATCGCGCTTTACGCCGCGCTTTTCGAAGCCGGCTTCCTGCCACCGGAAGAACTCGAAACCTACGGTAGCGACGACAGCCGGTTGCCCATGTCCGGAATGGCGAGCTACACACCCGGCATGGAGATGTCAGGCGGTTCGCTCGGCCACGGTCTCACGATCGCGGTGGGCCGCTGCCTGGGCTTGAAGCGCAAAGGCTCCAACGCCTTCGTCTACACGCTTTTCTCCGACGGCGAACTCGACGAAGGCGCGATCTGGGAGGGCTTGATGTCGGCCGCTCACTGGAAGCTGGACAACCTGATCGCCATGGTCGACGTCAACAACCAGCAAGCCGACGGTCCTTCTTCGAAGATCATGGCATTCGAGCCGCTCGTCGAGAAGCTCGAAGCATTTGGCTGGTTCACGCAGCGGGTGGACGGCAACGACATCGACGCAGTGAAGGCGGCCTTCGATGCTGCACGCAATCATCCGAAAGAGCAGCCGCGGATTATCGTTTGCGATACCCGCATGGGCTGCGGAGTGCCGTTCCTCGAAGAACGGGAAAAGAACCATTTTATCCGCGTCGATGCCCACGAGTGGCAACTGGCGCTCGCAGCACTCGAAGCAGGGAGACAAGCATGAGTGACACCACCACCCAAAAGCCGCGTCTGAAGACTTCGGCGATGATTGCATCGATCGCCGGCGAGGGACAGGTCACGCGTTCCGCTCCGTTTGGTCATGCATTGGCCCAGTTGGCTCGGGAGAAGAAGAATGTCGTTGGCATGACAGCCGACCTCGGCAAGTACACGGACTTGCACATCTTCGGCAAGGAATTCCCTGAACGTTACTACCAGATGGGCATGGCCGAGCAGTTGCTGATGGGTGCGGCCGCCGGTATGGCACATGAGGGCGCCCAGCCGTTCGTGACGACGTATGCCGTATTCGCGACCCGTCGCGCGTATGACTTCATGCACCAGGCCATTGCCGAGGACAACCTCGACGTAAAGATCATCTGCGCACTGCCTGGCCTCACGACCGGCTACGGCCCGAGCCATCAGGCGGCAGAGGATCTCGCCCTGATGCGTGCGATGCCGAACATGACGGTCATCGATCCGTGCGACGCGCTGGATACCGAACAGATGGTGCCGGCGATCGCCGCGCATAACGGCCCGGTGTACGCGCGCCTGCTGCGTGGCAACGTTCCGGCCGTGCTCGATGAGTACGACTATCAGTTCGAGTTGGGCAAGGCGAAGCTGCTTCGCGACGGCGCGGAGGTGCTGATTATTTCTTCGGGCATTATGACCATGCGCTCGCTGGAAGTCGCGAAGGCGCTGGAAGTGGACAACGTCGGCGTCGCGGTCTTGCATGTGCCGACCATCAAGCCGCTCGATACTGAGACGATCTTGCGCGAAGCCCGGCGTACGGGGCGCATGGTGGTGGTCGCCGAAAATCACTCGGTAATCGGCGGTCTCGGAGAGGCGGTCGCGACCACGCTGCTCACGGCCGGCGTCACGCCGATGTACCGTCAGATCGCGCTGCCCGACGAGTTTCTCGCTGCCGGCGCGTTGCCGACCTTGCATGATCGCTACGGCATCTCGACCCATGTCATGACAGCAACCATCAAGGGCTGGCTTGGATAAGCCCACCATAGGGCCGTTTTACGATCGTGCGCAGGCATTCAACGCGACTCTGAAAACCATCTCCGCAAAAGCTGCACGTCCGGAATGCGGATATGCCGGCCCTTGGCCTCGATGAGATTCAGATCGCAAAGGCGGGTGAATGCCCTGCTCACGGTTTCCAGTCGCAGGCCGACAAAATCAGCAATATCGGTCCGACTGAGGGGAAGCGAAAACTCGGTGAAATGCTGTTTGCGCGCGGCAAGCTGGTCCGAGAACCAGAGGAGGAAACCACACACACGCCGTTCGGCATTGGCGCTCGCGGTGGACAGGAACGCCGCCTGCCGTTGTTGCATGACGCGCGCGACGAGACGTTGAAACTGGGTGCCAACCAGCTGGTTCTGGGAGATACGCCGCAACAGGTGCCGGTAAGGGATAACACAGAAGACCGAATTCTCAAGGGCAACCACCGTAACGGGTTGTGCCCCGGACGCAGCGCCGAGAAAACCAACCACATCACCTCTCAGTGCAAGCGCCGCGATCTGAAGACGCCCGTCGACGGATCGCACCACGGCTTTTGACGAACCGCTCGCAATCGCGAAGACATGCGTGAACGGGGATCCTTGCTCATAGAGAACCTTGCCTTGTTGTACGCGCCTTCTTTCGACGACCACGTCGGCGAGACTCGACATCTGATGCGAGTCAAGCCCACTCCCAAGACACAGGTCGCGGATTCCGCATTGAGCACAATGATTGGGGCGCTCGCTAGCGAAAGATTGCTTGCCAAGGGCGATGAGGAGTTCGTGGTCCATGAATGATGAGTACCGGGTGAGCCGCGCGCGTGGCGTAGTTTTGATTGGCGGTGCATGACCCTTTCGTCAACGAAATGGCGAGGGGGGTGTTTATTCGCAGTTGGATGCGCCAGCGCGTTTGCGCCAGTCGTGCCGGCGATGCCTGGCCATCCACACCGTGGCCTACGTCGCGTCGATTGGCTGTCTCAATCTAAATGTAGTCATTAGCCAACGTTGCAAGGGCGAGCCGAAAACGCCGATTCGGCTCACGGCTGCATGTCCCATCCGCGCAGGTTTCTCCGTGAACCTGACATGCTGGCAAAACTGTGTCCTGAACCGATCATATTCCCCGCTCGACTTTAAGCGCTTACCGGTACAGCGCATGAAGTTGACTAAAGTCAAACGAGAAGGTTTGCCGGGCCGCCAATGGGCCAAGTGTGGCGATATGAACCGGTATCTTGGTAGGGACCTTAAACCAACGATCTAAAGCATCGCATGAACGGGCGTGCATTCATCAGACTTTTGCTATTTCAACTCATATGACCCGCCCACTTGCAGGCGCACTTTCTTATGCGTGATCGATGGTGTTTGTGCATGCGGTCAGCGGATGACCGTTGTCTGACGTTGTTCGACAAGTGGTGCGAGAGACGCGCGGTGCTGCCGCTGTGCTACTTGATGAATGCATGGCCCATCACGTCCCCGTTGGGTTCAGCGATCAATCGCCTTTACGCGCTGTTAGATGAACTACTAGCTGACGAGTCTGCAGGACTGCGCGAAAGCGAGCGTAAGACAATCAACATGATTCTGCGGAACAGATGCATCCATATCGAGGGCTCGGCTGACGAGGTTGCGAACGTGCTATGCGAAGTGTGTTCGCACCGGCGTTGCGAGTTGCCTATCGTGCAGCGGTGCGCCTGCTAGCCGGGATTGAATTGTTCCGTGAGTGCGGGCGCAGTTTGCGGCGGGAGATTGAATAAACGTCAATCAGTCTTGTCGATAATAATTGGTAGACCGAACATTATATTTAAGTTGGGTTTCTCTAAAGATATCGATCCTGAGGCCGTTAGCAAGCTGTGGGGATGCCGCACTGTCTGATCGTCGTGGTCAATTTGAGAGGTTTGTTAACGTATGAAGTTGTCCTTCTCCCAGAAGCTCTGGCTCCCGCTCGTTCTGAGCCTGTCATGTCTTGCCGGCATGTCGATCTACAACGCCTACGAAGAGAGGGAGGGGCAGTTGGATGATCGAAAAATGGATCTGGTCCACGCTTCGGATATCGCCCTTAGCATCGTCAAGACATATGGTGATGCGGTAGCGGCGGGATCATTGTCCGAGACGGAAGCCAGGAAACAGGCCATGGATAAGGTCCGTGCTATCCGGTATGGCGACGAAGGCTATTTCGCGATCATCAATTCGCAAGCAACAGTGCTGATGCATCCGACACGGCCAGAGTTGAACGGCAAGGACGCGAGCAACTACAGGGACCCGAACGGCGTGTATGTTTTTCGCGCCGCGGTGGATGCCGTCAAGCGCGACGGCAAAGGGTTCAACGAGTACGCATTTCCGCGGCCGGGCTCGACCGCGGCCTCTCCTAAAATTTCGTACAACGTGAGCTATCAGCCGTGGGGCTGGATTCTCACGACAGGAGTCTATGTCGACGACATCGACGCGGCGTTCCGTTCAATGTTGTATCGCAGCCTTGGAATCATGCTGGTGCTAGTCGGCGCTTTGTCGACTGTCGTGGTGCTGTTCAATCGCGGCATCCTGCGCGCGATGGGCGGAGAACCATCCTACGCGGCCGAACTCGCTAACCAGATTGCGAGCAATGACCTGACCGCAGTGGTCAAAACGAATCGGGATGATCAATCGAGCCTGCTATTTTCGATGAAGAGCATGCAGGAGCAACTCACGCGAACGATCGGCGCGATCAAGGTTTCTGCCGATTCGATCGCGACGGCTTCGCATCAGATTGCAGTCGGTAATCAGGACCTGTCGCAGCGCACAGAGGAGCAGGCCGCGGCCCTGGAGCAAACAGCAGCCAGCATGGAACAACTCATTTCCACGGTTACTCAGAACGCCGAGAATGCGAGCGAGGCTAATCATCTCGCTGCTCAGGCGGTCAAGGTGGCCGAACAGGGCGGTGTCGTGGTAACGCGCGTGGTGGAAACCATGGACGGGATCAACGCCAGCTCCGACAAGATTGCCGATATTGTCGGCATGATCGAAAGCATCGCATTCCAGACGAATATCCTCGCCTTGAACGCGGCGGTGGAGGCGGCGCGTGCCGGCGAGCAGGGCAGAGGCTTTGCGGTGGTCGCCTCCGAGGTGCGCTCGCTCGCGCAGCGTTCGTCGACCGCGTCGAAAGAGATCAGGGAACTCATTCTTGATTCCGTGCAGCGTGTGCGCACTGGTGCCGGCTACGCGCAGGAAGCCGGCGAAGCCATGGACAGGATTACGCAGGAGGTGAAGCGTGTGACGGATCTCATGAGTGAAATCGCAGCTTCTTCGCAGGAACAGAGCAAGGGCATCGGCGAGGTCAATGAGGCTGTTACGCAGATGGATCAGGTTACGCAGCAGAACGCGGCACTGGTCGAAGAAGCCGCGGCCGCAGCCAGTTCGCTGGAGATGCAGGCAGACGATCTGAAGGCTGTCGTTTCCACGTTCCGGCTGGATGCATAGCGTGGTGCCAGCGTGTGCTTCGCCGCTCAGGCGCGCAGTGGGGTTCCGGCGCATCTCGATGCATCGCGAAGCCCGCCTTGATGCCACCGGCACTCATGCCCGCACGGACTGCGCGACGCGCTGCCAACAACATGCAAGAAAGCCTACACCCCGGAGCTTCCATGGCCATGTCGAAAGAGGTTTCCGACGCAACGCCTGAGAACGACCTGATGGACGACGGTTCACATCTGTACAGCCAGGCATGGGCGTCGTCGCTCACCTCGCTGACGGAGGTGTTGCGGCACAATGCCGCCGATATCGTCAAGCGATTCTATGATGGCCTGATTCGCCTGCCCAAGTCGGAGCACACGCTTGCGGCGCTGTCGGAGCGGGAACTTCAGCATCTCAAGACGCAACAGATCCAGAATCTGTACGCGCTCGCGTCACCGGAGCTGACCGCAATGGATCATCGCGCAATGGCGTTGCGGGTCGGACGTATCCACGCCATTGTCGGATTGGAGTGGGAAGACCTGATTCGCAGCCGGGGCATTCTTTCCGCTGCGATTCACGACACACTCGATACGACACTGCACGGCAGGGCGCTGGCGGTACTGGGAAGGCGATTGACGCAGGATCTGGCGTGGCAAACGGAGGCCTACCAGCGTCTGCAGACTTCGCGTCAGGACGTGCTGTTACGCGTGACCCGGCTGGCGTGGGAAGTGGAGAGTTACACGGATCTAATCGGCCGGGTTGTTCAGATCCTCGGCGAACACGACGAGGTCGCGGGCTGCTCCGTTGGGCGACCCGATAGTCAGGGGATTTTTCGCTTCGAGTCGGTGTCAGGCAAAACCATGGAGCGGTACCTTGCCGATATGGAGAACTCGACCCAACGGCCGATCTCGAATGGCGACCTGCCTCAAGGCCAGGGTCCAGTCGGGCGCGCCTGGCGTAGCGGGAACGTGGAGCGAAGCATCAACTTTGCGACGGATCCCCTGATGGCGCCGTGGAAGACACTGGCAATGCAGGAGAATTTCCGCTCCAGCGTGGCGATTCCTTTACGTCAGCCCGGGCATGCTCCCAAAGCCATTCTTTTGCTCTATAGCGCGTTTCCCGGCGGGTATTCGGCAGCGGATCAGATGGCTTTCATCACGCCATTACAAACTCTTTTGGGGCTCGCGATTGCGCGGATCGAGAATCAGGAAGGGCGGACTCAGGCGGTCCCTTATGCGACGCGACAGCATTGGGCGGCGCTGCTCAGATCGGATGCGCTGGAAATGTACTATCAGCCGCTTTTGGACCTCAAAAGCGGGCAGGTGACCAAAGTCGAAGCGCTGGCTCGACTGCGCGACGGCGATAGGGTTCTGACGCCTGGTGAGTTTTTCCCGGCGCTGTCCTCGGATGATTTCCTCGACCTTTACGTCCGGGGCTTGGCACAGGTGCTGTCGCAGCGCAATCGCTGGCTCCAGGCGGGTTTCGAGTTGAAGGTGTCGGTGAATCTGCCGTCCAGTGCGTTGGGTGACAACCGCTATTTCGAAGCCACGCGGCAAGCCTTGACGGAATACGCTTGCTGCCCGGACATGCTAACCCTCGAAATTCTGGAAACGGATGCACTTCCATCCGGTATGGATGTGTGCGGCGAACTGGCGAAATTCAAGTTGCTCGGCATCAACCTGGCCGAAGACGATCTGGGGTCCGGGCACAGCAGCCTGAATCGGTTGCGTGAATTGCCCTTTGACTGGATCAAGATCGACCGCAGTATCGTGAGTGTTGCGGGTCAGGATGCTTCTAACGTGTTGCGTTTCGTCTATCAGTTGACAAGGCTTGGCCGCTCGTTGGGTAAATCGGTGGTCGTGGAAGGGATTGAAGATGCGGGCATGCTGGAAGCCATCGTCATTCTCGGTGCCGACGTCGCTCAAGGCTATGCGATTGCGCGCCCAATGCCCGCGCAGCAGTTGACGGCATGGATGCATAACCGGCCCCAGTTGCCGCGCTCTCTGAGCGCGAAAAGCGCGTTGGGGAAACTGGCGACGTTGTTGATCTGGGAAGAACGCCTGCATCTGATCTGCGAGGACCCGCGCGCTTTTGGCAGGCTGTTTGACATCGTGACGACGCCGCCCGCGATCGGAGTCGTTGCAGCGGCTGCGCCGGCGCCGCTCGACTCGGCGTGTCAGGTTTGTCCATTCTCCAGGTTCTTTAGTGAAACGGAGTCCATTCTGCCGAGGGAACTGTCGGATCCGACCGCGCAGCGAGCCCTGATTGCGGCGGCGGTGAGTCACGGACCGGACAGTGTGGCCTATCGGTCGGCACGCCAGCGGTTGGTGACCGCCATCATGAGCGAAGCGGTGGAATACTGAGCAATGTCGCTTCGCACAGGCGGCTGCAACGTACGTGGAGGTGACCGCATACGTGTGCGCCCGCTATTGGGGTATCTCTCTTCTTTTTGACGCGCGACGTCTTGCGCAAGTTTCCATGATCAGGAATGCATTCTCCGCCATGTCCATAGACAGGCGTTTTAGTCTCAGTGTCGCAGTCGCACTCCTTCCGGTCCTGGTTTTGTGTGGCAGGCTGGTCGTGCACGAGTGGCACTCGTACATCGTCGCTGACGACGCTCTCTACGCGTTCCAGAGCTATCGCGCCGGATTGCAGGCAATCGAGCGCGTCTCGGCTGAGCGCGGCCCGACGAACAGCGTGCTGGGCGAAGACTTACCGACTCCTGACGCGAGAAGTGCGAAGCTGCGTCTCGCGCGCGAGGAGAGTGATGCCGCGATCGAGAAGTTGATCGAGATGCTTCAGTCCGGCCACTGTCCAGCATGTGCCGTGGAGCTTGCGCATATCAGGGAAGCACGCGACGAGCTCGCAGCCGCACGGGTGAATGTCGATGCGCTCATCCGTCTGCCGTTGGCACAACGGCGGGAGCGTGCGGTGTCGAGCGCAGTGGACGGGATGATCAAGGTCATTCCACAGTTTGCGCCCGCGATCGACGCGTTGGCCGCAAATGTGGTCAAGGGCGATACGCGTGCGTTGAATTGCCTGATTCTTGCCACGCTGACCGCGGATCTGCGGGAAGCGGCTGGCCAACTCGGCTCACACTTTACGGCGACCCTGACGGCGCGCAGAGCGCTCGGTGAAGACGATCAGCTCGCCATCGAGCGGACGCAGGGGAGAGTCGACCAGTTGCGTGAACTGATCGATGCGCATGTCCGAGACCGGTCGGCGCTGGAATCAACGGCGTTCGACAAAATGAATCAGCAGTATTTCGGGGAGGGCATTGCCTATATCGCAGAGGTTCGCCGGCTCGCGAGCCGGCCGGGCGGAGCCGGCATATCCCCCGCGCAGCTGGCGGATCACTACGTGCCGCTGATGCGACCGGTTACGGCGTTCCGCGACCAGGTGCTGGATCTTGCTGACACGGAGATCCGTCAACACCGTAGCAATGCCTTGATGCTACTCGCGGCCAGCGCCCTCTCCGTATTTCTGCTGTTGGCGATACTGCTTTCGATCGCGACGTTATTCAGAAGACGCGTGATTCGACCGCTCCTCGACGCAACGCATGTAATTGGCGCGATAGCAAACGGCGACCTCACCGCGGAAATCCCGGCAGCGCGCTATCGGGGTGAGATCAAGGCCATGTTCAATGCAATCGGCGTGCTGAAAGCGAACAGCGTCGAGCGGCAGCAGCTCGAACGCGAGCGAGGCCGTCTGATCCATGAACTGAAAGCCATGGCGGAAACCGATTTCCTGACCCACCTGCTCAATCGCCGCGCGTTCGAAAGCAGGGCGCGCGTGAGCTGTGCCGAACGGAATGCGGCCGAACCGGAACTCGCGCTGATCATGTTCGACATCGACCACTTCAAGAGGATCAACGATACTTACGGTCACGCCACAGGCGATCACGCGTTGCAACTCGTCGCCCGTCTTTGCCGTGAAACCTGCCGGGATTCGGATGTCGTCGCGAGATGGGGTGGGGAAGAGTTTGCGGTACTCAGCCGCGTGCACGATGCAGCAGAGGCGCTTGCGATAGCGGATCGCTTGCGTCGCAAGATCAGCGAGACCCGAATCCCTTGCAACGGCGGCGATGGCTTCACTATCACCGCAAGCTTTGGCGTCGCGCTCGCGTCAGCCTGCGAATCGCGCGACGTGGGCCGCCTTTTCAGGCACGCCGATCGTCTGCTGTATCAGGCAAAAGAGGCTGGGCGTGATCGGATCGTTGCCGATCCGCTCGGCGTGCCAAGCGGCAACGCCTGACAACATGGCTTAGTGGCGAGCGCGGCCCCTTCGTCAGCCGCCTCGAAGCGGCCACACAATCTAGCCTTTGAACTCGACCGAAACAAAGACCTTCTTGCACGGCTCGACAACCTCCCAGGTTCCGTGAAATCCTGCGGGAATCAGAAACCGGTCCCCCGCGCGCACGGTTTTCGCGGTTCCATTCGCGTCCCGAATGACCGACACGCCTTCGAGAATCTCGCAGTACTCGCTTTCGGTGAAATTCACGGCCCACTGACCGCAAGCCCCTTCCCAGATTCCCGCCGCAAGCTGTCCGCACGGGCTGGCGAAATGCGTATGAACGGTCTGGAAAGGATCACCGGCCAGCACTGCTTCTGCCTTCGGCATGTACTCGGCGCTTTCCTTGGCAGGCGCTGAAAAATCCACGATGTTCAGAATACTCATAAAGTCTCGAATGGAGGAATAAAGAGAACGCAACGGAAAAGAAGCGCAGCGCGGGCACCCACTGCCCGCGCCACGCCCAAAAGAATGTCGCCCGATAGCAATAGCGCAAAGAGCGATTCAAAACACAATCGCCAGGCACTCAGTCACTCAACTGCCTGACTTCAATTGGGCCCAAAGCCGGTTCTCGAGCCGCATGATCGGCGCAGGCTGTGGCCGCATCAACGTCATCTTGTTCAGCACGGCTTCAGGCGGATACACATTCGCATCCTGCTCGATCGCCGGCGTCACATACTGCCGCGCTGCGCGATTCGCAGTCGGATAGAACACTTCGTTCGTAATCTCCGCACTCACTTTCGGATCTTCGATGTAGTTCATCCATTTCATCGCCGCTTCGGGGTGCGGTGCATCTTTGGGTATCACCATCACGTCCATCCAGACGAGGCCCGCGTCCTTGATGTTCGAGAACCGCACCTCATACGCGCGTCTGGCTTCCGATGCGCGTCGCCGTGCAATCCCCACGTCGCCGGAAAAGCCGAACGCCACGCAGATGTCGTTGTTTGCCAGATCGTTGATATAGCCGGACGAATTGAATTGCGTGATATACGGCCGGACTTTCTTCAGCACCTCATATGCGGCCTGGTAGTCGCCGGGATTGGTGCTGTTCGGATCCTTATGCATGTACTGCAGCACCGCGGGGAAGACGTCGGCGGCCGAGTCGAGAAACGACACCCCGCAGCTTTTCACCTTCGCGAGATTCGCCGGGTCGAATAACAGCGACCAGCTATCCACAGGCGCTTCGCCGCCGAGCGCTTTCTTCACCGCTTGCACGTTGTAGCCGATACCGTCGGTGCCCCACGCCCACGGCACGCCGTATTGATTGCCGGGGTCCGCGTCGGCAATCAGTTTCATCAAGCCAGGATCGAGGTGGGCGAGGTTCGGCATCTTCGACTTGTCGATCTTCTGATAGATGCCGGCTTCGATCTGCCGCGCCATATAACTCGATGTCGGCACCACGATGTCATAGCCGGAACTGCCCGCAAGCAGTTTGGCCTGCAGCGTGTCGTCGCTGTCGTAACTGTCGTATTTCACGTTAATGCCGGATTGCTTTTCGAAGTTGGCAATCGTGTCCTTGCCAATATAGTCCGACCAGTTATAGACGTTCAGCGATGTGTCCGCAGCGCGCGCGGCGTTCATTGCGGTCAAAGCGGTCAGCGAGCACAGCATCGTGCCGGCAAGCGAAAGCAGCGTGGCGTGACGAGTCTTCATTCTGCAATCTCCTTGATATCGATCTTCAGTTTTCACCGCAGTACGGGCGTGCGCGTGCCTTCCTTCTCGATTCGCGCAATCCGCAACGAATGCGAACCACGACAAGAGACGTGGCGTCGCCTGCTGCGGCGCAAGCGCACAGCAGAGCTAAAAAGAATGCGGATAAGCGCCGGCAAGCGAGCTTGCCGGGCATGAACGGACGACGTTGCAGGCGCGAGCGCTAAACGAACGGCCCCTCGCACGCAACACGGGTCCGCGAAAAGAGAAGGGGGCTAGGGCAGAAGCGACGCGATCTCGTCGGTGCGCACAGGAATGGCGGAGGGTGCTGCAACGACGTTATGCCGGCGTACGGAGCGACGCGACAATACCGTGTCGATAGACAGAGGACGGGATGGCGAAGCGCAGTGACTTCCCTGATGAGCGATCGGACAGCCGAACAGGATCGTTCTTTCCCGACCGCGCTGGTATCTCACCAATGGACCACGGACTTTCACGATTGAACCCGAAGCGACGTTGAGTAGAAGTTCTCGATAATGCACATGCATGCACGGTGAGAACCACCGAACTGCCGTCCTAGGATAGCCGAGCCATTATTTTCGTCAAAGGATTTTCTGACAATACGCTGGTGAACGTACTAATGCGAGCGCATGACATGAAGCATGGCTCGCATCGAATGCGCGACGATGAAGCGCTATTGACCCTGCAGATTCGGATTGCCGGCGGGAACGCCAGAGCCGGTTTCGGACGAGCCTGTCGTGGAGGGACCGTATCCGGTAGCCGCATTGTTCTGCGCGGAAACGCGGGCTTCGGCCGCCTGAATGTCGGCGGGATAGGTGGAGTCGGTTGCGACCGCGGGGTTGTAGCCGGCCTGTTCGAGCTGCTTCAATTGCGCCTTGACCTCGGCACGCGTGAGCGGTTGCTCGGATTGCGCGAACGACGCCAGCGGGGCGGCCAGCACGACGACTAGCGCCACTGCCTTGATGAGCGATTTCATGATGCTTCCCTCCGAGAATTTTTTTGGGGCGCCGCACCAATCTTCGGCACCATGCACGGATTCTAGGAAGCGAGTGCTCCAGGGGAAACCACTAACGCGGTAATTCAGTGTTGCGGCAAACAACAAGTCGGCGTGATGTAATGTCCGCCGTAATATTTGAGTAAACGTTTTTACACGCCCTGGCGTACATCCACTCGGTAGGCGGTGACCTGCCGATAGGTGTTGCCTGCGCGCACGATCACCTCGTCCTGTTCGGCCATGTTGACCTGATTCGGAAATCCGCCTGCTTCGAGACAAAAGCCCGCGTGCGGTTGATACGCAATGCCGCCGCGTCCCACATCGCCATTCAGCGAATTGCCGCTATAGAACTGTAAGCCGCGTTGATCGGTCGACACGGTCAATTCACGTCCGCTGGCAGGGTCGTAGGCGCGGGCAACCTGGCGCATGGCCGGCGTGCCGCTATTCGTGCCGAACTCACGCGTATCGCGCAGCACGTAGCAATGATCGAATCCGCCGGCCGTCGCCAACTGTGCGTGCGGCCATTCGAGCCGCGCACCGATCGGTGCGCTCTGCCGAAAATCGAAGGCGTTGCCCGCCACCTCGGCCAGCTTGCACGGAATCAAGTCGGTGTCGACTTCGAAGAACCGGTCGGCATCGATCGACAGCATATGGCCACGAATGTCCGCACCCGCGCGGCCAGTGAGGTTGAAGTACGGATGGCTCGTCAGATTGAGCGGCGTAGCCGCATCCGTGACGGCTTCATAGGCGATGGTCAGCGTGCCGTCGTCGTCGAGCGAGTAGCGCACTTGCGTTGTCACATTGCCCGGAAAACCGGCGTCGCCTTCGGGCGACTCCAGACGCATGAGCAGTGCACCGTTGTCCTCGCTCACATCCCATAGCGCGCGATGAAACCCGCTCGTGCCACCATGTAACAGGTTCGTGCCGTTATTCCGGTCGAGCGTGTATTCGATACCGTCGAGTGTGAAGTGCGCATTGGCGATGCGGTTCGCCCAGCGTCCTATCAGTCCGCCCATATAGGTGTTGGCCGCTACATACTCGGCGGGCGTGTCGTGACCGAGCAGGATATCGCCGAGTACGCCGGCACGATCCGGCGCATGCCACGACACCAGCGTCGCGCCAAGATCGCTGATGGCGACTTTCATGCCGTGCGCGTTACGCAGCGTGAAGAGCCGGACGGCGTCGCCGCTGCGCAATGTGCCCCACGGCTCAGAAGAAAGTTGTGCAATGCTGATCATGTCGTTGGTGAGAAGTAAAGAGAATAGGCATGCTCAGCCCGGCGCCGGTGCCGAATTCACCCGCTCCTGGTACTCGCGCGGCGTGCAACCGAGTTCACGGCGAAACACCGCATACATGTATTGCAGTGA
Organism: Paraburkholderia sp. RL17-380-BIE-A; assembly: GCF_046028085.1. Lineage (NCBI taxonomy): Bacteria > Pseudomonadati > Pseudomonadota > Betaproteobacteria > Burkholderiales > Burkholderiaceae > Paraburkholderia > Paraburkholderia sp. RL17-380-BIE-A. Next base: position 59,014 of record NZ_JARESQ010000026.1, on the reverse strand, counting down.
CGTGAAGCCGCAACGGATCGCCACTTCCGCGCTCGACGCATCGCGCTTCGCCAATAGCGCCTTCGCGACATCGAGTTTATGGCGCAGGATTTCCTGATGCACGGTGCACTGCCGCTCGCGCCTGAAGTACTCTTCGAGCGACGAACGCGACACGCCCACATAGTCGGCGACCTGTTCGGTGCGAATACCCTGGCACGCGTACTGGCGAATAAAGTGGCGAGCCCGCATCACGTAAGGACTCGCAAGCGGTTGGTGCCTGGTCGACTCGAGCACGTTGATGCCGACTGGCGGCACGAGAATGCGCCGCCCCGGAAAGCGCGCGCCATGCAGCATTTGATGCAACAGGTGAGCCGCGGTGCGGCCCATTTCCTCAGTGCCCTGAATCACCGAAGACAATGGAATTCGCGTCAACGTGCGTGTCAACGGATCGTTGTCGATGCCGATGATCGCGACTTCCTCCGGCACGGGAATTCCGGCAATCAAACACGCCTGGAGCAGATGCCGGGCACGAGCATCGGTCACGGCAATGATGCCGACCGGCTTCGGTAGATCCCGCAGCCATGCGGTGAGCTGCTCGGTCGCCTGATTCCATGACGGCGCGCTGGTCGACAGGCCGCGATACATCTCGCTGGCGATCTGCGCGGCGCTGCGGCCATCGGCACTGCGCAAATGGGCGAACGCGAGTTCGCGCTGTTGCGCCCAGCGGTTTTCCTGCGCTTGCGGCAGGCTGTACAACGCGAAGTGCTCGAGACCCGCGCCGATCAGATGCGTATAGGCGAGCGAGATGAGCTTGCTGTTGTCGGTGGCGATATAGGGTAAATCCGGGGGGTAGTGCGCTGGATCTTCGAACGACGAACCCACGGCAACCACGGGCAACGGACAATCGCGCAACGCTTCGCCCACTGCGGGATCGTCGAAATCCGCAATGATGCCGTCGCCGTCGAAGCGTTCAATGCCCGTTAGCCGGCAGCGAAAGTCTTCTTCGAGAAAGAGGTCCCACGCCACACGCGTGGACAGCAGGTAATTACCAATGCCGGTGATGATCTCGCGATCGTAGACCTTGTTCGCGTTGAACAGCAGTGCGATCCGATGCGTCGTCTGTGGTATTTGCGGACGGGTCATGGCGGTAAGCGGCGTTGGGTGCCCGTTTAGCGCGGCACCGGTTTTAAGCGTCTGGTTATTCTAGGCCTCGAATCACGCCCTGGTGCGAAACAAAATGGCGGGCGGTAAGAAACATCAAGCACGCTGCGCAATTTCGCAATTGCCGATGCATCTTGCAAGCGGCAGCATGGCGTCACCTTGTCGACCGGCGCGACGACGTCGCACGGGTTGCGGTGCAACATAACTGGAGACACAGATGTCTTACTTCGAACACATTCCCGAGATCCGCTACGAAGGCCCGCAATCGGATAATCCGCTTGCGTACCGCCACTACGATAAAAGTAAAAAGGTACTCGGCAAAACCCTCGAAGAACATCTGCGTATTGCCGTGTGCTACTGGCATACGTTCGTCTGGCCGGGCGTGGATATTTTCGGGCACGGAACGTTTCGACGCCCTTGGCAGCAAGCCGGCGATGCCATGGAGCGGGCACGGCAAAAGGCGGATTCCGCATTCGAGTTCTTCTCGAAGCTCGGCACGCCGTACTACACGTTTCACGACACCGACGTCGCACCCGAGGGGTCGAGCCTGAAGGAATACAGCGAAAACTTCCTGCATATTGCCGACTATCTGGCGCGCAAGCAGGAGGATAGCGGCATCAAGTTGCTGTGGGGCACCGCCAATCTGTTCTCGCATCCTCGTTACGCGGCGGGCGCGGCCACCAATCCGGATCCAGAGGTGTTCGCATTTGCGGCGACGCAGGTCCGCCATGCTCTCGATGCGACGCAAAGACTCGGCGGCGACAATTATGTCTTGTGGGGTGGCCGTGAAGGTTACGATACGTTGCTCAATACCGACCTGGTGCGCGAACGTGATCAGCTCGCCCGTTTTCTGCATATGGTCGTCGATCACGCGCACAAGATCGGCTTCAAAGGCTCGCTGCTGATTGAACCCAAGCCACAGGAGCCGACCAAGCATCAATATGATTACGATGTCGCGACCGTACACGGCTTCCTGCTGCAACACGGACTCGAGAAAGAGATTCGGGTAAACATCGAGGCCAATCATGCGACGCTCGCGGGTCATTCGTTTCATCACGAGATCGCGACGGCCTATGCGCTGGGTATTTTCGGCAGCGTCGACGCGAATCGCGGCGACCCGCAAAATGGCTGGGATACCGATCAGTTCCCAAATAGTGTGGAAGAGCTGACGCTCGCCTTCTACGAAATTCTCAAACATGGCGGCTTCACAACGGGCGGCATGAACTTCGACTCGAAAGTACGGCGGCAAAGTGTCGATCCGGAAGACCTGTTCTACGGCCACATTGGGGCAATCGACAACCTCGCGCTCGCTGTCGAACGCGCCGCGGTGCTGATCGAAAACGATCGTCTGGATCAATTCAAGCGTCAACGCTATGCGGGCTGGGAAGCGGAGTTCGGCCGCAAGATCCTGTCCGGCGACTATTCGCTCTCCACGCTGGCGACGGATGCGTTGGCGCGCGGTCTGAATCCGCAGCATGCCAGCGGCCATCAGGAGCTGATGGAAAACATCGTGAATCAGGCTATTTACAGCGGACGCTGATCCGGATCGCAGGAAGACGTGGCTGAGAAGTCGTAGCACCTCATAAAAATCGCGCGGCCACGTCGACCGCGCGAAACAGGAAGCTTTGGGTTGTCGCTTGTCCGGTCCTGCGGCTCGCAGCGCAGGCCGTCCAATCCGGTATTCCGGCTATCAGAAGAAGGAGAGAGACATGAAATTCGCAACGCGTCGTACCGTGTTGAGTTCGCTCGTGTGTGGAGCGGTGCTCGCCAGCCTGTCGCTTGTCGCGCCGCTCGCGCATGCAAGCAAGGATCATCCGGAAATCGGCTTCTGTATCGACGATCTGCGCGTGGAGCGCTGGTCGCGCGATCGTGACTATTTCGTTGCCGCGGCAGAAAGGCTTGGTGCGAAAGTGTCGGTGCAATCCGCCGACGCGAGCGAAGAGCGGCAGATCTCGCAGATCGAAAACCTGATTTCGCGCGGCGTCGACGTCATCGTGATCGTACCGTTCAATTCGAAGACGCTCGGCAATGTGGTTGCGGAAGCAAGGAAAGCCGGCATCAAGGTCGTCTCGTATGACCGCCTGATTCTCGATGCCGATGTGGACGCCTATATCTCGTTCGACAACGAGAAAGTCGGCGAATTGCAGGCGCAAGGTGTCTACAACGCGCAGCCAAAGGGCAACTACTTCCTGCTCGGCGGTGCGCCGACGGACAACAACGCCAAGATGCTGCGCGAAGGCCAGCTCAAAATCCTGAAGCCCGCCATGGACCGGGGCGACATTAAGGTAGTCGGTCAGCAGTGGGTGCCGGAATGGAGTGCTTCCACGGCGCTGCGCATTGTCGAAGATGCGCTGACGGCCAACAACAACAAGATCGATGCGATCGTCGCATCGAACGACGGCACCGCGGGCGGCGCGATTCAGGCGCTCGCCGCGCAGCACCTGGCGGGCAAGGTGCCGGTCTCCGGGCAGGACGCGGACCTCGCGGCGGTCAAGCGTGTGATTGCCGGCACGCAAACCATGACCGTCTACAAGCCGCTGAAGCTGATTGCCGGCGAAGCCGCCAAGCTCTCGGTGGCTCTCGCGAAGGGCCAGAAGCCCGCCTATAACGCGCAATACGACAACGGCAAGAAGAAAGTCGACACGGTGCTCCTGCAACCCACGTTGCTCACCAAGAGCAATGTCGACGTAGTCGTCAAGGACGGCTTCTATAGCCAGGCCCAGCTCGCGAGCCAATGAGCGTAACGTGTGCGCGGCGGACGGCGATGCGCGTGGTGCGTATCGGCGCCGCCGTGCGCCTTGCAGCGAGGCATAGCGAATGACGCAACCTCTCATGACGATGCGCGGCATCGTCAAGGCGTTTTCCGGCGTGAAGGCGCTCGACGGTATCGACCTCACGATCGCGCCGGGCGAGTGCGTGGGTCTGTGTGGCGAGAACGGCGCGGGCAAATCCACGCTGATGAAAGTGCTCTCCGGCGTGTATCCGTGGGGCACGTGGGACGGCGAGATCATCTGGGAAGGCGAGCCGTTGAAAGCCGCCAGCGTGCGTGACACCGAGCGCGCCGGCATCATCATCATTCACCAGGAGTTGATGCTGGTGCCGGAATTGTCGGTGGCGGAGAACATCTTCCTCGGCAATGAAATTACGCTGCCCGGTGGCCGCATGAATTACGCGGCGATGTACCAGCGCGCCGACGAACTGCTGCGCGAACTCGGTATCAGCGGAATCAATGCCGCACAGCCGGTGATGAACTATGGCGGGGGGCACCAGCAGTTGATCGAGATTGCCAAGGCGCTAAACAAGCGCGCCAAACTGCTGATTCTCGATGAACCGTCTTCTTCGCTGACCGCGTCCGAGATCCGTATTCTGCTCGACATCGTGCGCGATCTGAAGCGGCGCGGCGTGGCCTGTGTGTACATTTCGCACAAGCTCGACGAAGTGGCGGCCGTCTGCGACACGATCAGCGTGATTCGCGACGGCCGTCACGTCGCGACGGAGCCGATGCGCGCGCTTACGACCGACCGCATCATTTCGCTGATGGTGGGCCGCGAGATCAAGAACCTGTTTCCGCGCGAGCCGCATCCGATCGGCGAGGTGATCTTTGAAGCGCGTCATGTCACCTGTTTCGACGTGACCAATTCGCGTCGCAAGCGGGTCAACGACGTGTCGTTCGCGCTGCGGCGTGGCGAGATTCTTGGCGTGGCCGGCCTGGTCGGCGCGGGCCGCACGGAGTTGATGCAGGCGATCTTCGGTGCGTACCCGGGGGTGAGCGAAGCGACCGTGGTCATGGACGGCAAGCCGCTCAGGATTCGCGCGCCCGTTGACGCGATTCGCGCGGGCATCGCCATGGTGCCGGAAGATCGCAAACGTCACGGCATCGTGCCTGGGCTGAGCGTCGGCCACAACATCACGCTCGCGGTGTTGGCGCGCTTTGCCTCGGCTGGCCGGATCGATTCCGCGGCCGAACTCGATACGATTCACACGGAGATGAAGCGGCTTTCGGTGCGCGCCGCGCATCCCATGTTATCGATTGCGAGTCTGTCGGGCGGCAATCAACAGAAGGCCGTGCTGACACGCATGCTGCTGACCGACCCGAAAGTGCTGATTCTCGACGAACCCACGCGTGGCGTGGATGTCGGCGCGAAATACGAAATCTACAAACTGATTTTTCAACTGGCGCAGCGCGGCATGTCGATCGTGATGGTGTCCTCCGAATTGCCCGAAGTGCTCGGCATCAGCGATCGCGTGCTGGTGATCGGCGAAGGCGAGTTGCGCGGCGATTTCGTCAATGACGGCCTGACTCAGGAGGACATACTCAGCGCCGCGATCCGTCCCGTGCCACGATCCCCGAACCCAACCGTAGCGAGTGCCGCATGACGCCCGACGTTACTTCCCACCGCGCCGATGAAGCCGTGCCGCGAGGCGCATTCGGCGGTCCGCAGCGCCTTCAGCAACTGTTCGCGCGCTACAAGATTCTCGCGCTGCTGATCGCCGTGGCCGCGATCTGGATTTTCTTTTCGGTGCTCACGCATGGCGCATTCGTTACGCCGCGCAATCTGTCGAACCTCCTGCGGCAGATGTCGATTACCGGGATGCTCGCGTGCGGCATGGTGTTCGTGATCATTGCCGGCGAGATCGATCTGTCGGTCGGCTCGCTGCTCGGTTTGCTCGGTGGCGTGGCGGCCATACTCGACGTCAACCGACACTGGCCGCTCGGCGTCACGTTGCCGGTGGTCATGCTGCTAGGCGTACTGATCGGCATGTTCAACGGATGGTGGTCGACGTACCGGCGCGTGCCTTCGTTCATTGTCGGGCTCGGCGGCATGCTTGCCTATCGCGGCATTCTGCTTGGTGTGACAGGCGGGTCGACGATTGCACCGGTGTCGGATGGTTTCGTGTTCGTCGGCCAAGGCTATCTGCCGAGGCTCGCGGGCGATACGCTTGCGGTGGTGCTGTTTCTGTTGCTGGCGTTTCTGACGATACGCCAGCGGCGCAACCGCGAGCGCTATCAACTGCGGGTGGTGCCGTTCTGGCAGGACGTCGTGAAGGTGGTCGGCGCGGGTGTGATTCTCGCCGGCTTCGTCGCCACGCTTGACCGTTACGGTGGCATTCCCGTGCCGGTGCTGTTGCTGCTCGCGCTGCTGGGCATCTTTACGTGGATCGCCACGCAGACCGTGTTCGGGCGGCGCATCTACGCGGTCGGTTCGAACCTCGAAGCGACCCGGCTCTCAGGCGTCAACACTAACCGCGTGAAACTGGCGATCTTTGCGCTGATGGGGCTGATGTGCGCGTTCGGCGGCATCGTCAATACGGCACGGCTTGCAGCGGGGTCGCCTTCGGCCGGATCGATGGGCGAACTCGATGCGATTGCCGCGTGTTTTATCGGCGGAACGTCGATGCGCGGCGGGTCCGGCACGGTCTATGGCGCGCTGATCGGCGCGCTCGTCATGGCGAGCCTCGATAACGGCATGTCGATGCTGGACGTGGATGCGTATTGGCAGATGATCGTGAAGGGCAGCATTCTCGTGCTGGCCGTGTGGATCGATGTGGTGTCGGGGTCGAATAGGCGGTGAGATGAAAGGCGGGTGAGGTGCGGCGGCTACTTTGGTCCGGTGCTGCACCAATCCGTCAGAGCTTCCCGCATTTCTTCGATAACGGGGTTCCAATCTCCGAGTTCGCGCTGGCGGAATAGCCGCATTGATGGGTACCAGGGGCTATCTGTTCTGTCGGTTAGCCAGCGCAACTCCGAGTACGCGGGCAAAAGTACCCAGACTGGAAGGTTTGCCGCACCGGCGAGATGTGCAGCGGCAGTATCGACGGTAATGAGCAGGTCAAGCGTTTCAAGAATGGCGAGCGTGTCGGTGAAGTCTTCAATGATGGGTCCGAGCGTGTGTAAATCAAATTGGTCTGCCAGCGGTACGCCGTCGCATTCATGCTCCCCTTTCTGTACGGAAAACCAGGTCGTTCCCGGATGGGAAAGCAGGGGTTTCAGCGTTTCGATACCGATCGATCGGAACCGATCTAGAGCGGTGTGCGTACCGCCCGCCCACACTACACCGATTCTCGTGCGTTTCTTATGCGCCGCTAATGGTGAGATGACATCGAGCTTTTGCCGCCATTGGTCAATATGGAGTGGCGCGGCCGAAACGTATGGCATGGCAATAGGCAACATGGAGAGATCAAGGTTCATATGCGCTGGCATTCTCAGCATATGGCTCCAATAGTCGTAAGGGCCGGCGGGTGTTGTTGTAAAAACCGACCGTACGCTCCTCATGCTTGCCGCGATCTTGGCGACAGGTTGGCTGACCAGCACATCGACAATAGCACCCTGCCGGTGTAGCCATTCGGCAAACCGGCTGAACTGGATTTCGTCGCCCCGTCCTTGTTCGCCGACGAGTAGGAAACGACATCCGCAAACTGGTTCGCCATTCCACACCTGAAAATCTGGAAAGACCAAAGTGGCACGTGTTAGGGGCATGGCGTAAGCGGCATTGCGACGCGCCCATCCGCTCTTAAAATCGCCCTGACTCAGTTCGAGGCATGCAAGTTGGCACTGCATGACAGGATCATCAGGTGTGAGTCGGACCGCTTCCCTGCTGTAGGCCAGCGCTTCCGCAACTCTGCCGCGGACGCTCAGCGCATGTGCCGCGTAGTGGTGCAGCGTGACGCGTCGCGGATCGATCTCGAGTCCCTGGCGGGCGACACTCAGCATATCGGCGAAACGATCCGCTCTATATAACGCGAGACATAGCGCCTGCAATGTTTCGGGATTGTCCGCTTCCCGTGTTCTGATCTGTGCGATCGCGTGGCTTGCCTGTGCCGTACGCTTGGCTTTGGCTAGTGCTGCGATTAAATCGAACCCGTCTTGCAGGGAAGATGAGTCGAGCGCCCATGCGGCTAGCCAATAGTCGGCGGCATCATCAACCTCCCCGAGTTCGGCGCTTATGCGCGCGATGGCACGCGTCGCATGATGAAGGTCCGTCTCTATGGAAAGAGCCGCTTTGTATTGCGCTTTCGCTTCGGCGAGGCGGCCGCTGAGTCGCAGGCAATCCGCCAGATTGCGATGCAAGGTTGCGGTGCTTCCAGAGAGGTCAATCGCATGACGGTAGAACGCTTCCGAACGTGGGTAGTCGCCTTTCATCGCGGCGATCAGGCCGGCGTGTTCCCACAGATCGGCACGCGCTGGGTCGGCCTTTAGAGCGCGTTCCAGATACGCGTCTGCTTCTGGGATTTTTTCCAGGTGCACGCACACCAACCCCATACGGTGTAGTGCATGGACATTGTACGGGTTCGAGGCCAACGCCCGTTGGTATCCGCTTTCCGCGTCTTTCATGCGGAAGGCGGAGTAGTCGGCGTCTGCACGAGCAATCAGCGTGTGCACGTCCATTGAATCGGAGTGGTGGGTAATGGCCTTTTGCATTTTCAAAGATAGTGGGCTTTGCTTATGCGAAAAGTTGTGTTTCTGCGCTCCGTGACGGAAACGCAGGGGGCCTGCTCGCACGCTATGAACGTCACTGCATATAGGTAGCGAAAATCACATCATCATTGAGGTCGGTATCAGGGCTTAGCGTGACGTAATAAACGCCTGCTGCCGGGCGCGATATGATGCATTGGGCACCGCTGCCTGATGCAAATTTTCTAATGCAAGGTGCGTTTACCGTAGTGGGCGAGCCGGCCCTCAGATACATTGTTCCCGATTCAAGACTAGATCTATTTGAGAGGGCTACCCTGAGGATCGATGCACCAGCCGGGACGTCCAGCTTGAAGAACTTCATGACGTTCGATTTCGCGGCAATCATGAGATTGACGTCGAAACTCAGATCGGTTGACTCAGGGGCGGCGACCGTAAAGGGCCGAGTTACCCTGCTAACTGCGCCTGTGCTGTCAGTCGTCGTTAATGTGATGTTGTAAGTGCCCGGATATTCGTAGTTGTAGATCGGGTTGACTGATTGTGCGCTTAACACATCAACCGCATTGCCGGAGCCGAGAGTCCACGTCCACGACTTGATCGACGCAGAGCCTCTCGCGGTCGACAGGTCTGTACACGTCACCAACATTGCGGACATACTCTGGGAACATTTGAAATCCGCTGCGGCTGGAATCTCGCCAGCCTTTGCCGCCGCAACTGTTGCCGCCGCATCGAGGATACCCGATCCCATCGAATGATCCGGCTGTTTGGGGAATGGCTGGGCGTGCTGTGTGATTAGTGTGCGCATCTCGGCCGTACTTAGCGGCTTCGGTGCGACAGAACGTACGAGAGCAACTACACCGCTAACCATTGGCGCTGCCATGGACGTTCCGGTCATAGCGGCATAACTCTCGCTGCCAAGCGCCGAACTTCCATCGTTATAGGTCGATAAGATATCGGTTCCCGGCGCGGAAATATCAACCGTGGGCCCGTAGTTGGACAAGTACCCTCGCAAACCATCGCGTTGTGTGTTGCCGACAGCGATAACGCCGTGACAGTTGGCTGGTTGGGTGTTTGATGCGTCTTCGTTATCGTTCATTGCGGCTACTACGAGCGTACCGCCTAAACTGTTCACGGTGTCGATTGCATCCTGATACACCTGCGAACACTGGCCAGCCGATCCAAGGCTCGCGTTGATGACCTTTGCGGGATGGGGATTGACTGAAAAACCTGGAACAGATCCGCCCGCGGACCATACCATAGCTTCCACGACGCTCGACATTGTGCCGATGTTGCAGGCGCTGAGCGCGCGAACTGAAAGTACTTTCGCGGACGGCGCGACGCCTGCGACGCCGAGGCCATTGTTTGCCACCGCGCTCAATATGCCGGCAACGTGAGTGCCGTGCCAGGTCACCTGGCAATTCGGATTCTCGACAGTACGACCAGGGTTTGTGCCGTCGCTTGGTCCGGGCAGAAACGTAAAGTCCAACCCACCGGGAGATATGTTTGCATTCAGATCGCTATGGCTCGTTACCCCATTGTCGACGAGCGCGATGGTCACGCCCGCGCCCGTGCCTGTATTCCATGCGTTCGCCACGCGGATACCCGCATAGGGCTGCCCAGGGTCGAGATTTGAAAGAAGGCCCCATTGATCGTTAAAGTATGGGTCGTTAGGTACAGCACCACCTGAGACCACAATGTCCGGCTCAACGTATTGCACGTTCGGGTCGGCTGCGATGGCGCGCATGAATGCTTTCGCCTGCGCGCTAGAGAGTTTTCGCTCGGTCGTCACCACGTCTGCGCCGATACCCATCCGACGCAGATGATGTGCTCTCGCAGGGAGCGTGCTGGCAAGCTTGTCAAGTTTCGTTTGCACGGCAGAGGAAGAGCCGCGTTCAGCAGTACCGGGTCTGTACTTGATGATGAAACGGTCGGTTTGCGACTCTGACGTCATGCCAGTTGTGTTCATCTTCAACGACATGGTGAGCGGAACTGAACTGGAACTCGCAGCGCTCGCTGCGGCCGCCACCTCTGCCGTCTCCGGAGCGCTGGGTGCCGAACGCGATGCGGTGTCGCTCGCGCCGTTCCCGCTACACGCGGCCAAGGCCAGCGCTAGAGTGAGGTTTGCAACGCTGGTAATGATGCGGCGCGTTGGTAATCTCGATCGGATCGCATCCGCCCGGTTGACTGTGTGTTGAAAGTCGATCCTGCCGCTTTTCGTTCTCTCTTTTTTCAACGTTTGGATCTCGCAGATTTTTCGTTGATCGTTCGTTCTTGCGATCGGAAAGCCGCACAGAGACCGGTGCCCGTTCGTAATGGAAGGGTAATCGCTTGGAAAAGTGTGAGGCAGCGGAAAGCGCTGTTTTATGTGAAGGAGAATTCCCGTGCGATGTCAGGAATAACTACGCATCGATTGCGATTTGCGCTAAGCGGTGAGTGAAACGTCCTAACGCGGTTTGGCGCGACCTCCGCCGAGTCGTTTTCGCAGGCACAGCCACGATGGCATGCTCGCACGAGCGCCGGCCTTCTGCCCGCAACGAGCCGCCCTTACCAAGCCGTTCCCGCCTCATTTAATGAAACACCCCACGGCTTACCCCCCACACCGCCATCCTCCCCATCCCCCGCCCCAAGCCCTCCTGACTTAAATGCATGCATTTAAGTCCCACATCCACTCCCCCGTCTTATTACTATTCGGAGGACCAACGCCAGGCGCGGACCCGCGCTTCACAGCTTCCCAGCCATCGTGCGAGCTGATCGAGCCATGCCATGTTAAAGCGCAGAACCTTCCTGCTCGGCGGCGCCGGCGCTGTCGGCGCGCTGCTGGTCGGCTGGTCGGTGCTGCCGCCGGGGCAGCGTTTGACTACGTCCATGCCGCTGCCGGCGCAAGGCACGCAGGTCGCGCTCAACGGCTGGGTCAAGATCGCCGCGGACAACAGCGTGACGATCATGATGTGCAAGGCGGAAATGGGACAGGGCATTCACACTGGCCTCGCCATGTTGCTTGCCGAAGAACTGGACGCCGACTGGTCGCAGGTGCGGGTCGAAAACTCGCCTATCGACAAGATCTACAACAGTGTGCAGAACATCATCGACGACCTGCCGTTTCGCCCCGACGACGATAGCGCCATTAAACGCACCATCGTCTGGATGACCCGCAAGGTGGTGCGCGAAGCCGGCACGATGATGACGGGTGGTTCGTCCAGCATCAACGACCTTTGGACGCCGATGCGCGAGGCCGGCGCCTCGGCCCGCGCTATGCTGATCGGCGCCGCGGCCGCGCAATGGAAAGTGCCTGCCGGCGAATGTCGCGTCGAAAGCGGTCAGGTGCTGCACCCCTCGGGGCATAAGGCGAGCTTCGGCGAATTGTCGTCGATGGCGGCGCAGCAACCGTTGCCGCGCCAGGTGGCGCTCAAAAATCCCGCCGACTTCAAGCTGATCGGCAAACCGTTACGCCGTATCGAAGCGGCATCGAAGATCAACGGCACGGCGCGCTTCGGTATCGACGCGCTTCCCGACGGCCTGCTCTACGCGAGCGTCGTCATGTGCCCGACGTTGGGCGGCACGGTCGCGAAGTTTGATGCAACGCCGGCGGCCAGCATGCCGGGCTTCATCAAGGCGTTTGCCGTCGCGCCCTACAACGGTGGAACCGGCGGCGTCGCGGTGATCGCGGACAACCCGTTTCGGGCGATGAACGCGGTCACCGCCATCAACGTGGATTGGCACGACGGCCCGGCGGCAAAGCTGTCGAACGCGGAGGTGGACCGTCGCCTCGCACAAGCACTGGACGACGGCGACGGCCACGCCTACTACCATCTGGGCGACGTGGACGCCGCGTTGAGTCGCGCGGCTCGCACCATCAGCGCCGAGTATCGCGCGCCGTATCTGGCGCACGGCGCGGTCGAGCCGCCCAACTGCACCGTGCAGGTCACGGACGGCTCGGCCACGGTCTGGGTCTCGACGCAAATGCCCGCGCTCGCCCGGCATCACGTCGCAAAAGTGCTGGACATCGATACCGACAAGGTCGACGTGCAAACGCTTCTATTGGGCGGCGCATTCGGGCGGCGTCTGGAACTCGATTTCATCGCCCAGGCTGCGGCGATTGCGCGCCAAGGCGGCGGCCGTCCGGTGCAAACCCTCTGGTCGCGCGCGGAGGACTTCACTCACGATTTCTATCGTCCGGCATGCGTGTCACGGCTCAAAGCCGGTATCGACAACAACGGCAAACTGCTGGCGTGGCAAGCCACGTCGGCAAGTCAGGCGATCGTGCCGGAGTCCCTCGCGCGCTATTACGGCGTGCCGCGCATTCCGATCGACAAGACGACCTGCGAAGGCGCCTTCGATCAGCCCTACGAATGGCCCGCAGCGCGCGTGGCGCACAAGATTGTCGACCTGCCGGTGCCGGTCGGGTTCTGGCGCTCGGTGGGCCATTCACATCAGGCGTTCTTCACCGAGGGCTTCACCGACGAACTTGCCGCGGCCACCGGCCAGGACCCGATTGCGTTTCGCGCGGCGCTGCTCGCGCAGCATCCGCGGCATCTGGCGGTGTTAAAGCGTGCGGCGGTTTTATCGGACTGGGGACACCCGTTGACGCATGCCGCCGACGGCGCGCGCCGCGCGCGCGGCGTGGCGTTGCACGAGGCGTTCGGCAGTGTGGTCGCGCAGGTCGTGGAAGTGTCGATCGGGCCGGATAAGCGGATTCGCGTGCATCGGGTGGTCTGCGTAATCGATTGCGGTATGCCGGTGAATCCGAATCTGATTCGTCAGCAGATGGAGAGCGCGATTGTGTTTGGTCTCTCCACCGCGTTGCAGGATGAAATCACGCTCATCAACGGTCAGGTGCAGCAGAAGAACTTCAGGGATTTCCCGGTCGTGCGAATCAACGATTGCCCGGCAATCGACACGGACATCATGCCGAGCCAGATGCATCCGCAAGGCGTGGGTGAACCGGGCGTGCCACCGGTCGCACCGGCGGTGGCGAATGCCGTGTTTGCATTGACGGGCCAGCGCTTGCGCTCACTGCCGTTGAGGCTTGCGTGAAGCACGGCGAATTCGAAAACTCAGGAACCCAGGGAGATTGGCGATGGGATCGTTGAACATCAACGGGCGGGCGGTGGCGGTGCAGGCCGACCCCGACATGCCGCTTCTGTGGGTGCTGCGTTGTGAACTCGGCATGACGGGCACCAAGTTCGGCTGTGGCGTGGGGATTTGCGGCGCGTGCATGGTCCATGTGGACGGCGAAGCAAGCTTCGCGTGCCAGACGCTCATGTCGAGCCTCCACACGCAGAAGATTACGACCATCGAAGGTTTGCAGGGTCCCGAAGCACAGGCGCTGAAAGCCGCGTGGATCGATCTCGACGTGGTGCAGTGCGGCTATTGTCAAAGCGCGCAACTCATGGCGGCCTGCGCGCTGCTCAAGCACAACCCCAAGCCGACCGACGCCGACATCGACGCGGCCATGTGGCACATCGTGTGCCGTTGCGGCACGTATCCGCGGGTTCGGGCGGCGATTCACCAGGCGGCGGCAAAGCGTCGGCCCGCCTAGCGCCGCCGACGCTTCTCGCCCCAACGCGAGAAGCCGCGAGCGTTCAACCTGCCAGCATTTCGACCACGGCGACGACGGCCGTGAAAACGCCGATGCAGCCGCCCAGCGCGACCGCGCTCTTCATGAATTGCGACATACGTGTCCCCGTAATGAGTGGTTGATGGGACGTATTTAACCCGAAATGAAAGGTAAAAGAAAGATAATCAAAAATAAATCGTAAGCTTTGCGGGGAGGGACAGAGCGTGCGGGTGGCGCTGCTCTGTCGCGGCGGCGGGCCCGCAAAGCTGAGGCAAGCGAGCCGCAACGAGAGGCTCGCTTTAGACGTGCAAAATCAGAAGTCGCATCAAGGCGCTTTTGCCGCAGCCGCCGTTGGTGCCGGAGCCGGCGCAGCTTTGACCGATGCCGCAACGGCGGGCGTCGAGCTGCCGGACGCGCTCTGCGGATCGATCTCCCACCCACCGCCCAGCGCGAGGAACAGGTTGACCTGATCGATCGCCACCTGGCCTTCCGCGGCGGCTGCCTGAGATTTCGTCGAGGTCAGCGTGCGCGTTGCATCCAGGTCCGAAATGAACGACTCACGCCCGGCCAGATAGAGCCGATGCGTTTCATCCGCCGACTCGGCCGCCGACTTCACGGCGGCGCGCAAAGCGTCGGCGCGGGCGTAGTCCGACGCATACGTTGCGAGACTGGTTTCGGTCTCGCGCAGCGCGGTCAGCACCACGCCGTCGAACTTCGCCAACGCCACCTGGCTCGACGCCTGCGCTTCACGCACGCGGCCACGCGCGCCGTTCGCCGGGAAGGTCCAGCTGATCAGCGGGCCGAAGCCCCAGCGCGCCGTGGACGAGGTGCCCAAATCTTCGAGAATCCCGGTCAAACCCGCCGAGGCACCGATGCTCACCGTCGGATATAGCGCCCCGGTGGCGACGCCGATACGCGCGGTGGACGCCGCCAGTTGACGCTCGGCCTCGCGCACATCCGGGCGGCGCTTGAGCAGCGCGGCGCCGTCGCCGATCGGAATCGGCTGGCGGATTTGCGGCAGCCTGTCGCAAGCGAGTACGGCCGGCGGCAAGTCGGATGGCGCGCGGGCGAGCAGCGCCGCGAGGCGGTACTGCGCGATCTTGCGGCGTGCCGTATAGCGCGGAATATCCGCCGACAAGGTATCGACCTGGGTCTGCCCGCGCGTCACGTCGGGCTGATTGCCACGGCCCGCGTCGCGCAGGCGGCGCGAGACGTCCACGCGCTGTTTCTGCAGGGTCAGCGATTGTTGTGCAATCCTGAGTTCTTCCGCAGCGGAACATTGTTCGACGTAAGAGCGCACCACGTCCGCCACCACGGTGATCCGTGCGAGATCGGCGGCGGCCTGCACGGACTCGCTGTCGGCTTGCGCCGCTTCCACGCCGCGTCGCAGCTTGCCGAACAGATCGATTTCATACGAGACGTTGATGCCGATGTCGCCTTCATTGACGACCGGCAGCTTCTCGGTGAGCAGGTATTGTTCGGCGGATTCCTGGGCCCGTTCGATCACGGCCGAGGCCTTGCCGGAGAATCCGCCCTGCGCTTGCGCCACGCCCAGCGCTTCACGCGAGCGCGCAAGATTCGCCGCCGCGACGCGCAAGTCGGTGTTCGATTGCAGCGCCTGATCGACGAGTCCGTTCAGCACCGGATCGTCGTAGAGCTTCCACCACACGGGCGGCACGTTGCGGCGCGTCGTCAGCGCCGTGTCGGCGCCTTCGATCGGCGCGTTGGCCAGCGGCGCGTTGACAAGCGCCTGTTGCGGCAACGCATAGTTGGGGCCGACGTTCATGCAGCCGTCGAGCGCGACGGCCAACGGCAACAGAGGCAATAAGGGCAGGGCGCGCGACAGCTTCATTGCGACGCGCCCGAGGTGACCGCGGCCGACGCCGGTCTGGCAGCGGAAGCAGCCGGAACAGCGGAGGTAGCCGAAGACGAAGCGGAAGACGATACCGAAGCAGAAGATACCGCCGCGGAGTTAGAAGCCGAAGCCGTACCCTCCGACGCGGCCACCGCGCCCGATGCGCCCGCATCCGGATGCTTCCTGCCTGCCGGCTCGAGATCGCGCACCGACACCGTCGCGGTGCGTCCCGCGATCATGCGGAAATCGGCGGGCACTTCGTCGAGTGCGACGCGCACCGGAATCCGTTGCGCGAGCCGTACCCAACTGAACGCCGGGTTCACGTTCGGCAGCAGATTCGAGCCTTGCGTGCGGTCACGATCCTCGATACCCGCGACGATACTTTGCACGTGTCCGCGCAGCGCGTTCGGCTCGCCCATCACCTTGATATCGACCGGCTGGCCGATGTCGATGCCACGCAGCTTGGTCTCCTCGAAGTAACCATCGACGCGGAACGAATGCATATCGACCACCGCGACCACCGCCCGCCCCGCCGCGACGAATTCGCCGGCGCGTGGCGCGCGGTCGTTCAGATAACCGTCGACCGGGCTCACGATCGTGGCGCGTTGCAGATTCAGCCGCGCGGTGTCGATGGCGACGTTTGCATCGGCGAGCGCGGCTTCGCCCTGTTCGACGCGCGAGCGGCTTTCTTCCGACACTTCCGCCGCGACGAGGTTGCCGAGCTTGCGGTTGCGCGCATCTTCGCGGCGCGCCTGATCGAGCGTGGCGTGGCGTTGCTGCGCGGTGGCCTGCGCCTGGCGCAGCGCGAGCGTATAACGCGCCTGATCGATCACGAACAGCACCTGGCCTTGCTTGACCTGCTGGTTGTCCACCACTTCGACCGACGAAATCAGCCCCGAGATATCCGGCGCGACCTGGATCACGTCGGCGCGTACGTGTCCGTCGCGCGTCCACGGGGCGAACATGTAGTAGTCGACCAGTTTCCACAGCACGAGGGCCGCGGCCGCGACGACGATCAGGGTCAGCAGAATCTGACCGACGGAGAACCAGGTTTTTTTCACGTAATTAGTCTGTGCGAAACGACAACGACAAGGCCCAGCACCAGCACATAGATGCCGAGATCGAAGATGGAGCGATGCCAGACGAAGCGGTAAAAGCCGACGCGCGCGAGCACCGTGCGAATGGCCAGATTGATCAGATACGCGATCAACATCAGCACGAGCACGGCCGGCACGAACACGCCGAAAATATCGATTTCACCGATCATCGCGGAAAGTGGAAAGGGTTGGAAACGGCCTGAAACCGGAAATGGACGGTGCGCATCAGGTAGCGGCCTCCGGCTCCGGCGGCGTGGGTATCAGTAACGTGGCCGGAAACAGGGAAAGACGCAAGCCGACCAGCGCATGCAGCGCGTCACGCAACTGGCGCGCCGACGTTTGCGAGGTCGCGCTCGGCGCGCCGGCGTTGGCGAGTCCCTGTGCCGTCACGCGTGCCACGGCGGCGTCGATCGACGACATCAGGCTCGCGGGTACCGGCTCGCGCTTGCGGCGGGCGACGCAGCTTTCGTAGTATTGGCGCACGTCGTCGAGCACGTGCTCGATCGCGGCCGGCGCTTCGCCACCCAGCTTGCGGGTCAGGCGGCGCAGATCGAGCGCGTTGAAGGCGATGCGCAGGTCGCGAAAGCTCTCGATCGACGGATGGCGATGGTCGTCCGTCGCGCCAAGGCGCGGGATCAACTGCATCAGGCGGTCGACCATGCGCGCGGCGAGATTGCGCGGATCCTCGATCGGCCGCGTGGACGCGGTGAGCGCCACGTCGGCCCAGCTCGAACGCAGCAGGCGGGCCGCCGCGAGTTCGGCGCCGAACGGGCGCGTGACGCGAGTCCACACATACGCGTAGAGCAAGCCGGCGAGGCCCGCGAGATTGCTGTTCATGAACACCAGAAAGTTGGCGTCGTACGCGTCCTGAATGCTGATGAAGGTGGCCGTGTTCACGGCGACCAGCACCGTGGCCAGATTGAACTGCGGACGCGGAATCAGCGTGCCGACAAAGATGAACGGCGCGGCGAACAGGACCACCAGCATCGGAAAGTCATGCACGTGCGGCAGCACGGCGAACAGATACACGCCCGCCGCCACCACACTGATCGCGGTCGCCACGAAAAAGCGGAACACGAACGGCGCGGGCTCGTCGAGCGCGGCGAAGAAACAGCACGCCACGGCCGCGAGCGTCACCGCGCCGGCGCCGTCGTTCCAGCCTGAGCTGATCCAAAGAGTGCACGCGAGAATCACGGCCGCCGCCGCTGAGCCGGTCGAGAACAGCATGATGCCGTGATCGTAGAAGCGCTCGGTGCCGCCCAGCCGCCAATGGCGAAAGCGCGGCCGCCAGTAGCCTTCTTCGCGTGTAATGATGACGCGCAGCGAGCGGCAGTCCTGCCAGACATCGATCACCTGTTTCATACGCCACAGCGCGTTCGAGAGCAACGCGCCGTCCCAACCCGCGAGCGCGGACGGCGGCGGCTGCATGGCCGCGATCCGCTCTCGCAACGCGTTGGCTGTCGGGTCGGGATGATAGCCCTCGCTCACGGCGGGCATCGGCTCATTGAACCATTTGATGAGATCGGCGAGCAGGCTTTCCAGACCGTCGGGCCACGTCTGGCGGCCGCTGTTATAGAGCGCGATCAGCGGATCGGCGAGCGCCGACATGATCGGCAGCAGCAATTGCATGCGCCCGCGCAGTTCATGCGCGCGCGCCAGCACGTCGGGCCGCGTGTGATCGTACGCAAGCTGGCTCAGCAGCAATTCCAGACCATTGATGGTGGCGGCGATACGCTGCCGCGCGCCCGAAATCGCCGAGCCGGCAATGCGGCCGGACAAGGTTTCGGTCGCATAGAACGCGGCGTCGCGAAACCATGCGTCGGTGCGTTCGATGATGGTCGGGGCAAGCCGGCTCGGAAACAGCGCGCTGCCGACAATGCTCGCGCACACGATGCCGAGCGTAATCTCCTCGGTGCGGCTGATCGCGAGATCGAACACGCCGGTCGGATTGGTCACCGAAGGCAGCGCGATGATCGGCATCGTATAGCCGGCCAGCAGGAACACGTAGCTGCGCGCGGTGCGGTCGGACACAGCCAGATACAGCAGTGTGCCGGTCCATAGCGCCACGATCACGCTGAACAGATACGGCGATTCGACGAAGGGCGGCACCAGCAGTACCGCGGCCGAGGCGCCGAGCATGGTGCCGAGCGCGCGATAGAGCGCCTTGGAGCGGGTCGCGCCAACAAACGGGTTCGATACGATGTAGACGGTCGCCATCGCCCAATACGGCCGCGGCAGTTCGAGCGCGAGACCGATGTAGAGCGCGATCATCGCCGCGGCAAAAGTCTTGACTGAAAACAGCCAGTCGCGAAGGGATGGGTAGACCATAAACCGTTACGCCGGATCGCCGGCCTCTTGCGGCGCGGCGGTGTCCGCTTTGCCTTTGTTCGACTTGTTCGCCTTGGCTGCGTGACGGACCCGGCCGCCGGCCGGCGCCCGTGCGCGCGAGGCGCGCTCATCGGGTTCTTCCCGGGCTTGGACGGCTGGTTCGTTGCCGGGGTTGCTGCTCTCATCAGCAGGTTCGCTGACCTCTCCCGTGAAAGCGGCCAGCACGCGCAAGGTCGCTTCGAGATCGCTGCGCGAGACGTCTTTCAACGCCTGCGCGCGCAGCGTGACCAGTTCTTCTTCCATTTTCGCGGTGACGGCGCGGCCTTCTTCGGTGAGCACCACGGTTTTTGCTCGACGGTCTTCGGGGTCTTCGTCGCGGCGCATCAAACCCGCAGCGCACAGTTGATCGAGCAGCCGCACGAGCGACGGTCCTTCGATGCCGATATGATCGGCGAGCGTGACCTGGCGCACCGCCGAGCCGAGCCGGCTCGCGGTCAGCAGCGGTGTGGCGCATGCCTCGGAGACATTGAAGGCCGCCAGCACGCCATGGCTCGTGCGCCGCCATTTTCGGGCGGCGACGACCAGTGTGCTGCTGACCGTGCGGCGCAAGGTATCGAGATTCGACATGGCCGCTATTGTATTTCTTTAAAAATTCGTTAGCAAACTATTGAATCGACCTTCTCGTGACTCGGGCTCATCATTAGAATCGCGCTCACGCCGCGAGCCCGAGCCGTACCGTACGCGCCAGGTCATCGAGTTGAAACGGTTTGCGCAAGATCGTGCAGCGCTTTACCGCCAGCCCGGAAATATCCACATCCGCATAGCCGGTGGCGAGGATCACCGGTAAATCCTCGCGCAGCTTGCGCGCCTCGGCGATCACGTCGATACCGTTCATGCCGGGCATGGCGAAGTCCACCATCAGCAGGTCCGGCTTGTCGTCCTGCAAACGGTTCAGACCGGCGCGTCCGTCGGCGGCTTCGGTCACGGTGTAGCCGAGCATTCGCAGCGACTCGACCAGCATGGCGCGCACCTCGCCATCGTCTTCAACCACCAGCACGCGTTTTTCGCCCACCACGTTCGCTTCCGCGTTCGCTGCGGCTTCGGCCTGCGGCGTCACGCGTTCGCGCAATGGCAGCCAGATCTCCACAGTGGTGCCGACGCCTTCCTCGCTGAACAGACGCGCAGTGCCGCCGGCTTGCGTCGCGATGCCGTAGACCTGGCTCAAGCCGAGTCCCGTTCCCTTGCCGATCGGCTTGGTGGTGAAGAACGGATCGAACACGCGCGACACGACATCGGGTGGTACGCCTGAACCGGTATCGGCCACTTCGATGACCACGTAGGGGCCGCCTTCGAGTGTCTGATCCGGCGCTTCGCGCTCTTTCACGCGAATGCCGAGCTGGCCGCCGGCCGGCATCGCATCGCGTGCGTTGATGGCGAGATTGAGAATGGCCAGTTCGAGCTGATTGGCGTCGGCCTCGGTCCACATCTCTTCGCCGTCGAAGTCGTTGGTATAACGGATGCTCGACCCGAGCGACACCGTGATGATGTCGCGCATGCCTTGCAGCAACGTCACCACGTCCACGGCTTTCAGATCGAGGTTGCTGTTGCGTGAGAATGTGAGCAACTGACCCGTCAGTTTCGCGCCGCGTTCGGTCGCCCGCTTGACGGTGGCGGCCATGCCACGAAGACGCTCATCGCTGCTCACGCGTGCGATCAGCTCCGCATTGACCATGATCACGTTCAACAGATTGTTGAAGTCGTGCGCAATGCCGCCGGTGAGTTGCCCGAGGGCTTCCATTTTCTGCGATTGCACGAGCACGGCCTGCACTTTGGCGCGCTCGTGAATCTCCATCATCAACCGGTTGTTGGCGGAAGCCAGTTCGTGGGTGCGTTCGGCAATGCGACTCTCCAGCGAGTCGTTCAGTTGCACCAACGCCTCCTGCGCCTGGATCCGTTCGGCCAGATGGCGGCGCGACTCGTATTGCCGCGCCCGTGCCCGCAATGACGACGCCACTGCGCGCCGCAGCGTCTCCGAGTTCAACGGACGTTCGAGCACGACCACGTTGCCGAGCCGTTCCAGCACTTCCAGCCCGCGTTCTGAGCGATGCCCGACGCGTGAGGCGGCGAGCAGGGTGAACGGGAAGTCGGACCAGGCCGGCTGTTTTTCGAGCCAGTTGAACAGGCGCATCGCATGGTCGCCCGCGAGCGCTTCTTCGGCGATCAGCGCCGCACCCGCGCCGGCGTCGAGCGCCTCGGTGAGCGCGTCGGCATCGCGGCATGCCAGGCAGATGCGGTGGTCTTTTTGCAGTACTTCGGCGATCACATCGGCGTCGCGGCCAAACGGTGCCAGGATAAGGACGCGTTGCTCCATGAACTCACTTCCCGGGCGTTTCGATGACGCGGTTCGTTGCCCCGAGCAGGGCGGTACTGCCACGATAAGCCGGCAGTCCGGACAGCACGCCTTCGAAGTCGCGCAGCGCCTCGCCCACTTCCACGCCGCCGCTACCGAGACGGAACTGGCGGATCGAGCGTTCGTGGGCGTTGGCGCGGCTCTTCACGGCAGTCACGGCGGTGAGCACTTCGCCGTGGTGTTCGAAATAGCGGAACAGCACGACCACGTCGCTCAGATAGCTGATGTCGATATCGTTCTGTACCTCGCCGATAATGCCGTGCTGCCCCAGCACGAGCATCGTGATGACGCCTTGCTGATTGAGATAACCGAGCAATTCGTGCATTTGCAGCAGCAGATAGCGCTCGCCGGGCATGGCCTGGAGATAGGCGTTCAGGCTATCGATCGCAACGTACCGGACGCCTCTGTCTTCGACCGACTTGCGCACGTCGCTGGCGAACTCGCCCGGCGAGATTTCCGCCGGATCGATCTGGCGCAACGTCAACAAACCGCTCTCGACGTGCGGTGCGAGATACATGCCGAGCGTCGCACAGCGGATCATCAGTGTGGTCAGCGTTTCGTCGAATACGTAATAGACGCAACGTTCGCCGCGCTCGAGCGCCGCGATCAGGCACGACACCACCGTGGTGGTCTTGCCGACGCCCGAGGGGCCGATCATCAGCGCGTTGGTGCCTGGGATCAGTCCGCCGCCAAGCAGCGCATCGAGGCCTTGAGTACCGGTGCTCACCACCTGGGGGTTGAATTCCGTGTGGTGCTCGGCGGCGACGAGGCGCGGGTAGACATGAATGCCGCCAGTGTCGAGCGTGAAGTCGTGGTAACCCTCGCGAAACTTGATACCGCGCATCTTGGCGACACGCGCGCGGCGGCGATTGCCGCCATAGTCGTGTACCAGATTGTCGAGGCTGATCACGCCGTGCGCGATGCTGTGCAACTGCACGTCGCCCGGGTCGGACGTATTATCGTCGAGCAGCAACACGGTGCATTCGCGGGTGGCGAAATAGCGCTTGAGCGCGAGAATCTGCCGCCGGTAACGCAGCGGGTTCTGCGACAGCAGACGCAACTCGGAGAGGCTGTCGAGCACGATGCGCGCAGGTTTGAGTTCGTCGACCTGCTGGATCACGTTGCGCACGGTTTCGCCGAGTTCCACTTCGGCCGGGTGCAATACGGTCTGCTCGAACTGAGGGTCGAGGCCTTCGTCGGAAAGCAGTTCCAGCACCGTGAACCGGCTGATGTCCCAGCCGTGGCTGTCGGCCACCGCGATCAATTCGGAGCGTGTTTCGGACAGGGTGATGTATAAGCCTCCCTGGCCTTCTTCGACACCCTTGAGTAAGAACTGCAAGGCCAGGGTAGTTTTACCTGTCCCGGGCGCACCCTCCACGAGATACATGCGGTGCGCAGTCAGACCGCCTCCGAGGATGTCGTCGATTCCATCGATTCCGGATGACAGGCGGGCCGGTGTGTCGGCGTCGTGTCTGTTTGACATGGCGTGGCGTTTCGCGTGAGTGAGTGGCTGATCATTTCCCAGCCGGTACGTCGAGAATGCAATTTGCGTGCCCGTCGACGCCAGCCTCACGCGCCGGCGCGTGCCATCACCAGTTGAATGAAGCGCGTCGCCGCGCTGTTATGCAATACAGCCGGATAGGCGAGGTGCAACGGCGCGCTCAGTTTCGACGGATTCGCGAGCGTGCAATACACGGTGCCTACCTGGTCGTAACGTTGCATGGAAGCGGGCACCAATGTCACGCCGAGACCCGCGGCAACGAGGTTGATGCCCGACAGCATACGCGGCACTTCACGCGCGATTCGCGGGACGAAACCCGCTTGCCGGCATGCCGCGAGGATGTCGGCATACATGCCGGGCGCGCCCGGGCGGCGGACCAGAATGAAGTCTTCGTGTGCCAGCGCTTTCAGCGACACGCGCGGCCGCTTCTTGCCTTTGAGCAAGGGATGGCCGACCGGCAACACCACGACCATCGGCTCGTCGAGGAGCAACTCGAAGGCTACGCTTTCGCGCGCTTCGACGGGCTTGCGTAGAAACGCCGCCTGAATCTGCCCTGCAGCCAGGCGCTCGATGATCTCCGCCGCATTGAGTTCGGCAAGCTCCACGGCGACTTCGGGACACACCTTGCGAAACGCGCGGATCGCCTCGGTTGTGAATGGATGAAACGCGGCGGAACTCGTCAGCCCGATCGACATCGTGCCGAGTTCGCCGCGCGCAATCCGGCTCGCCTTGTCCACGGACTGCTGCAGGTTCTGCAGCAAGCGTTGCGCGTCTTCGGCAAAGGCCTGCCCGGCCGGTGTCAGGGTGACGCCGCGCGGCATGCGCACGAAGAGTTCGAAGCCGATTTCTTCCTCGAGCGTTCGGATCTGCTGCGAGAGCGGTGGCTGCTGCATGGCAAGCCGTTCAGCCGCACGCGTGAACTGGCCTTCTTCAGCGACTGCCAGGAAGTAACGCAGATGCCGCAATTCCATGGTGTTTCGTCTCCCGGCTGCATTCGAATGCCTGCCCACTGCCATATTCATAAAATATGGGTTGTGCGTAAAACAGGTATTTTACATTTGCCTCAGCCGACCCTACGATCGTAGTCGAGTTTTTCAACGACAGATTTGACGATGCACCGCGTTCAAGACAGTGCACGGTAATCAGGAGCAAGCTACATGACGGTCAATCTCTCACGGCGTTTCGGTATGCGCTGCGCGTTGACAGGCGCTGCACTGCTGATGACGCTCGCGCAACCCGCGCTCGCGGTCCATCCTTACGAGCCGCATATGAAGCCGGTGGCGACAATCTCGGATACGCGCTTCACGCTCGAGACGCCGCAAGGGCACGCGGAATTTCCGCTGTATCTGTCGAAGGACTGGCGTGTCGCGCAACCGCAGGTGACGCGAGCGGTGATCGTGATTCACGGCAAACTGCGCAATGCGGACGTGTACTTTCGCACCGCGCAGAACGCCCGCGATGCCGCGCATGCAGACCCCGACACCACGTTGTTGATCGCGCCGCAATTCCTCGCCACGCTCGATACGCGCGTTCACGACGAACCTGCCGATCTGCTGCGCTGGACCGGCGACGCCTGGATGGGCGGCGAAGCGGCTCGCGCGCCGCTGCCCATCAGTTCCTACGAGGTGCTGGACGCGATCGTCGCGCGGCTTGCCGATCGCAAGCTGTTTCCCAATTTGCGGCACGTGGTGTTCGCCGGGCATTCGGGCGGTGGACAAGTCGTGCAGCGCTACGCTGTCGCGGGGCACAACATCGCTGCGCTGACTGGCGAGGGTATCGATGTGCGATACGTGGTGGCAAGTCCTTCAACCTATGCGTATTTCGACGCGCAACGGCCCAACGCGCAAGGCGTCGCTGCGCCGTTCGATGCCGCGCAATGCCCCGACTTCAATCAGTGGAAATACGGCATGGACAACCGGCCGCCGTATCTCGACAACCGTACACCCGCGCAACTCGAAGCGGCCTATGCGGCGCGGCGGATCGACTACCTCGTCGGCGGCGCGGACGATGATCCGCAGCAGAGCGCGCTCGACAAGACCTGCGCGGCCGAAGCGCAAGGGCCACAGCGCGTCGCGCGTGCGCAGGCGTACTACCGCTATATCCAGTCGCGCCACCCGGACGGCTTGAAGCAGAGCTTTCACATCGTGCCCGGCGTGGGGCACGACGGTTCGCGCATCCTGACCTCGGTGTGCGCGCTGGCGGCGATGTTCGACACTCAGGGATGCGAACAATGAGCGAAGCGACCTTCAATCAGCGTGAAGGAAGCGCGTCCGGCGCCGGTGCCTCGAACGCATTGAGTCCCGCGATGGTGCGGCGTGCGATCTTCGCCTCCGTGCTCGGCAACGGGCTCGAGTGGTTCGATTTTCTGATTTACGGCTACTTCGCGAAGATCATCGCGCAAGTGTTCTTTCCCGGCGGTAGTGGTTTCGTCTCGATCATGCTGACGCTTGCCACGTTCGCGGTCGGTTTCATCGTGCGGCCGATCGGCGGCATTCTGCTAGGCATTTATGCGGACCGGGCAGGGCGCCGTAAAGCGCTGTCGCTGCTGATCATTTCGATGGCGGCCAGCACGTTGCTGATGGGCCTCACGCCGGGTTATGCGCGCATCGGCGTCGCGGCGCCGATGCTGGTCGTGCTCGCTCGCCTGCTACAAGGGCTCTCCGTGGGCGGACAGTTCGCGACCGCATCGGCGATGTTGGTCGAGTATGCGCCGCCGCACAAGAAGATGTTCTATGGCAGCTTCAACATGTCGGCGCAGGCGTTTGCGCTGCTGTTGTCTTCCGGGGTCGGTTATCTGCTGACCACGCAGCTCACGCATGAGCAACTCGTGGCGTGGGGCTGGCGTCTGCCGTTTCTGTTTGGTGCGTTGGCCGGGCCGTTTGGGTTTTATATTCGCCATCGCGTGGCCGAGTCGCCGGAGTTCGAGCGCCTGCTCGACCACAAGGACAAGCCGCCGCTCGTCACGATCCGCCAGTTCTTCCGTGACAACGGCGATGCGGCGGTCTGCGCGATGGGCGTGATCATCATCGGCGCGGCGACCAATTACGTGTGGCACTCGTATCTGTCGGTGTATGTCGAGCGGCAATTGCATCTGCCGCTCTCTACGGCGTTGCTCGGCGCGTTCGTGTCGGGTGTGCTCAATCTGTTTCTGTTTCCGCTATCGGGCAAGCTCGCCGATCGTTATGGCGCGTACAAGCTGTTCTATCCGATCGTGATTGCGTGGATGGTTTGCGTGTACCCGCTTTATCACTTCGTCGTGACGAATCCGACGCCGGGGCATCTCTTCATCGCGCAGATGGTCGCGACGGTGTTTCTCGCCGCGATGTCCGGTGCGCATCCCGGCATGCTCGCCACCTTGTTTCCGGTGCGCAGCCGGTCGGCGGGCGTGGCGCTGTCGTACAACATTGCGGTGACGCTGTTCGGCGGCATGGCGCCGCTCACCATTACCGGCTTGACGCGCGTGACAGGCAGTAGTCTTACGCCCGCGTTTTACCTGATTTTTGCCGGTTTTGTGTCGCTCGCGATGGTGTACTTCACGCGTGCCGGACGTATGGCGGGTGACACTGCGCCGAGGCCCGCCACTCATTGATCAACCACGAGCGTATTGCATGACCCAGTACTTGATGACAGACGACGAGCGAGCGCCGAATGAACGTCCGGTGGCGGTGGTCGCGAGCCGGCATCTGAACGTCACGACGCGAGCCGGCAGCGGCACTGTGCCCGTGTTCGCGAATGGCGACTGGCTGGCGCCGACGCGCGACGTTCGACGCGCCGTGATTCTGATTCACGGCCGCCTGCGCAACGGCGACACTTACTTTGATCTCGCCGAGCGGTCGTGCGCACTTGCCGGCGGCAGCGCGGCCGATACGCTGCTGATCGTGCCGCAGTTTCTCGCGACCGCGGATGTCGAAGCGCATGCGTTGCCGCCGTCCACATTGCATTGGGACTGGACGAGCTGGATGGGCGGCGAAAACGCCGAAGGTCCCGCGCCGATCAGTTCATTCGATGTACTCGACGCCATTGTGCACACGCTCGCATCACGCGAGCAGTTCGCGTCGCTCGCCGAGGTGGTGGTCGCCGGGCACTCGGGCGGCGGGCAGGTCGTGCAGCGCTATGCGGTGGTCGCGCGCAGCGAGGCACCGCTCACCGCACGCGGCATTGTGCTGCGATACGTGGTGGCGAATCCTTCGTCGTATGTGTATTTCGATGCGCTGCGGCCTACAGCCTCTGGCGAGTTCGCGGAGTTCGATAGGGCGATGTGCCCGTCGTTCAATCGCTGGAAGTATGGGCTCAAGGATTTGCCGGCTTACGCGCGCGAGTCGGGCGACGCTGGTTCCGCGGCGGCGCTCGAAGCGCGCTACGCGCAACGCGACGTCACCGTGCTGCTCGGCGGCGCGGATTGCGATCCGCAGCATCCTGCGCTCGACCGTTCATGCGCCGCGCAAACGCAAGGAAGCCACCGTCTCGGGCGAGGACTCGCTTATGCGCGTTATATGGCGGCGCGGCATGCGGAAGGATTGGCGACGCATCGGACGTTCGTGATCGATGGTGTCGGGCACGATGCCAAAGGGATTTTCTCATCGCCTCAAGGACTGGCTGCTTTGTTTGGTGCTGGTCTGTGATGCGCGTTGCGCGAGAGCGAGCGTGAGGCGCTCGGCGCGCATGGGCACGAAGCGTGCTACTTCGCTTCATGCTACTTGTAAGCCACTTCGAGGACCGCGCCGACATGAACAGAACCCGATTGCTTGCCTCCGCGCTTGCCGTTGCATCATTCGGCGCGTTGCTGCCGTGCAGCGCCAATGCCGACGACGCGCCTAGCCCCTGTGCATCACTGAAACGCATCGTAGCGGCGGCGCCTGGCGGCCTCGCGTCGTTGACGCCGGACGATGGCAAAGGCGTCGCGCAACCCTACGGCGACGACGCGCAATGTTCGGCGAGCCACGGCAGCTACCAATGCACGTGGACGCCGCATCACGACGCCGGTTCAAATGCGGACGCGCTGCAAGCGGTCGCGGCCGACGTCGCGTCGTGTTTGCCCGACGCGACACACGACCAGAATTCGCCGGGACGGCAGCACTTTTATCTCGGTGCGAAGGGCAAGCGGACCGACATTGCCGTAACGCCGACGGGTTCGAACAAGTTGCGCCTGGTGGTGTCGGGTAAGTGAATCGGGCTGCGGCGTGAAAGCGGCTAATGCGTCGCCGGCCACCACGACCAGCCGCGTGATGAGCGCCGCAACTCGATCATCGAAAGCGGTGCGATTTCAATGCGCGAAAACACTGCGGTCGATGCGCCAAGCGCATACACGATCGCTGCTCTGAGAAGCGGAGCATGCGTGACGGCGACCACGTTGTACATATCGGCCGATGCAAGGTCGGGCGTGCCGCCTAGCGCAACGAGCCATTCTCCTACCCGCTTTACGAGCTGACTGAACGACTCGCCGCCGTGCGGCGCGGCGTCGGGATCGCGTATCCATGCGGCGAGGTCTTGCGGCGCTTCGGCTTCGAGATCGGCAAGCCGCCGCCCTCGCCAATGGCCATAGTTCATGTCCGCCAGCGCGACATCGACCGACGCGGCGAGGCCGAGGGCCGCCGCCGTATCTCGTGCGCAGACGGCCGGGCTCACATAGGCTGACGCGCTTTCCGCGATCGCCAGACGTGTGTTCGTGGCGTGGACGCGGGCTTCTGCGATAGCGCGGGCGTCGAGCGGGTCATCAGCGGGAAAACGGCCTGCACGTTGGGCTGCGGTCGATGCGTGGCTGATCAGTAATAGCCGTATGTCCACTCTGTTCATTTCCTGTGAGGCTGCGCCGAAGCCTGGCGTTGGCGGAAAGGGTGCATCCGCTTTGCGTTGCCGGGTGCCGGAGTTTAGCGCGTAGAATAGCCGGACTGCGAAGCACGGAAGCCGGTGAAAACCCGGCGCGGTCGCGCCACTGTAATCGACAGCACATGCCGAAAGCCAGACCTGAGCTTCGCATCATTCCTCTGCAACGACTATCGGGGCGCGTAACCCCAGGAGATGTCCATCATGACAGCTGTTTTCGATCCCGCTTCGCAGGCCGCTTCTCAGCCCGTTTTTGAACCCACGCCGATTCCGCTGCGCGAGTTGCTGCCGTGGGTCGTGTTCGGGGGGCTGCTGCTGTTGCTCGCGCTTTACTTCGTGGGTGCGGAACAGGGCGCCACATCGCTGGTGCCCGGCATGTACGTGCATGAGTTCGTGCACGACGGTCGCCATCTGCTCGGCTTTCCCTGTCACTAACGGAGTCGGACATGGTCGGTAAATTGTTGGTGCGCGGGATGCTGGCAGGCATCGCCGCGGGACTGCTCACGTTCGGCTTCGCCCGGGTCGCGGGCGAGCCGCAAGTCAATCAGGCGATCTCATTCGAAGAAAGGGCCGATGCCGCGAAAGACGAGGCGCCCGAACCCGCGATGGTGAGCCGCGAGACGCAACAAGGACTCGGCCTGTTGACCGGGGTGGTGGTGTACGGCGCGGCGTTTGGCGGGTTGTTCTCGTTGGTGTTCGCTTACGCGTATGGGCGCGCGGGGGCATTGAGCGCACGCGCGTTGTCCGCGTGGCTGGCGCTCGGTGCGTTCATTGCGCTGGCGGTCGTTCCCAACCTGAAGTATCCGGCGAACCCGCCTGCGGTCGGCGACCCGGAGACGATCGGGACGCGCACGGGCCTGTTCTTCCTGATGATTGCGATCTCGCTGGCCGCGATGGTGTTTTCGCTCAAGGTGCGGCGCCGTGTGGGCGCGAAACTCGGCGCGTGGAATGGCTCGATCGTGGCGGGGTTGGTGTTTGTCGTGATTATCGCGGCGGTACAACTGTCGATGCCGACTTTCAATGAAGTGCCGGAGGGTTTTCCGGCGGCGCTGCTGTGGAAGTTCCGTGTGGCGGCGCTTGGTATGCAGGCGATCATGTGGACGACGATTGGACTGCTGTTCGGCGCGCTCGTTGAGCGCGGTGCGTTTATGCGGTTGGGCGGTCGGCCGGCGGTGTAGTCGGCTTGATGGTTGGTGGAGGCGATGGGCGCAACCGCCTCGGTGGTTGTGCCCGGCGTTCTCTGCCTGGCTCGTCGCTGTTTGCGCGCAGGGGTCGAGAAGGTTTGTGCGTCAAGGAGTTGGGGCTGTTGTGGGGTGGTTATCCACAGGCTTGAGCACAGAATCTGTGGATAAAGTTCCAGCAGTGAGACGTCCCAGCTTCGCGGCCCGGTCGTCGGGGGCAAAGCAGAGCAATCCTATGCCCGCGCCAATCCAGCCGGTTTGTCGGGCAAAGCCGTTGTTGTTCAGGTCGAAATAAGTCGCGCTGGTGTTCAGGGGGCAGGTTTATTCCTGAGCCGGTCAGGTCAAGAACTAATGGGCTGGTTGAGTCCAACGGAGGGCCGTCGTATTTGCCCAGGGCGCCGCCACCTGCGCCTGAACCGGGCCAACGCATCGGCGACACTCGCAATTACCGCTCCAATGGTATTCAGCACGTCCGCGACAGTACTTGCCAGGTTCAGACCACTTGCGCTTAGCCGATTCGAGCCCGCCCGCATGGGCGCGGGAATGCGGTCGAACGCGATCGCCGAGGAACCGACAGGCGGAGCCCATCGAATGCGGGGTACCGGACTTTAGCTACTGGCTCGCGCTAACCCCACGCGTCTTGCTGGAAGGTGTGCGCGTATTCGCTGACTGGAGGTCAAACTGATTACCCACCGCTACTGCTGACCGAAGTACCGATGCAAGGCACTGCCCCTCTCATCGATAAACCGCCCCGCATTTCAAATGTGAGATAGCCCTACGACGCAAGGTGAAAGAATACGGCTTTGACGCATAGCTAAGCGAGCAAATGACATTCAGTGAGGAAAGCAAATCAGAGAACGGTTCCACTCGAACGCCTTTGCGCCTATTTATCCTGCCTATTCTCGTGTGGTTCACCGGAGTAGTGCTGTCCGTCAACTGCCACGTTGGCGTGTGGGTAATCCGGGACGTGTATCTAGGCGATTTCTCGGTGGTGCTTGGTCTGCTTTGGGCCTACACATTCAAGAGACTTCGCGAGCCGCTGAGAAACATCGCTGCTCACATCACAGTAACTTCGGTAGCCATGGGACTGCTTGTGTGTGCCGCCGTATGGCAATGCATATTGGCCCTGCCACGCTTCACCGCGCAGTCTTCACGAACTTTCGATGTCACATACGAGCGAATCGGCGGCAGGAAGGGATGCCGGTTTGGCGTTGAGTTTAGGGATGATTTCATCCGGGACACAATCAGGGTATGCGGACCGGCCTCGAATATTCCGGGCAATCGAGCCTACGGCCGGCTTCGTGTCCATGAGGCGACTGGCCCATGGGGCGTTTATATCCTGAAGTTGGTGGCTATCAAGGAAAATCGGACCTAGAGCCCTATGCGTCAACTGGCAAAGAAGTGACATGTCCCTGTCGGGGCGAAACGTATTCGCGAGTGATGCTAATCGCTACCGAGGTTCGTGGTGCGAGGGACTACGCTGTACCTCCATTCGTCTTGCGTCCGCCATTTCACTAATTGCAGTTCGCGGTATCTGACGGTTGTCGTTATAAATTCCTACGCCTCGTGTCGACATTCCCGAGCCATGGTTTATGTGAATGCACGGAGAGCGTGATTTTAGGAGTTATCGCATTCTGCGGTAATCGTGATCCCTATAGGTTACCTGTGCGTCAAGCAAATAACCTATAGGAATAAGAATGAGAAGACACAGACTGTACGGAGAGGCGACCGGATTTTTAGGCCGCCTGGTGGTTGCCTTCACGTTATTGGTTCTTGCGTTCACCGCGAACGCAGACGACTGCTTCTCACTGTACGCAAAGTCCGGCGCCACGCCGGGCTCCAAGACATGCAAGCTCGACGTCACAAGCAATACGCCTGGCGGAATGGGCAACTATGCGTGTATTAACGACCTCGCACTAATTGATCAATGGTGCAGCTCAACCGAAACCCCGCCTGACGATACCTGCCCGGTGGCGGCCCCGGTGTTTCCGGCAAATGGAGTTGTCACGCTTTCTGAAACTGACTTTGCTAGCGGCGATACGTCGCCGCTTGTGTTCAGTCGTAGCTATTTTTCGAAGCCGTTCGACAAAACCCAGACGGCGATGGGGGGCTATTGGGTCAGCAACTGGCAGCGAAGGCTTGATCTGACCGCAGCCAATGCGAGCACCCCAAAGATCTCCGCTTATCGGAGTAACGGGCAGCCTCTGATATTCAAGTGGGTTAATGGAGCGTGGGCGGTGCCAGGAACGTCGGGTCTCGCCCTGACGAAAGCTGGCGATGGTTACTTCCACCTGAAAGACGAACGGATCGGTACGACGGAAACGTACTCGGTCAGCACAGGTCTGTTCCACTCCGAGACGACCCGCACAGGTATGTACCGCGAGGTTCAGTACGTCGGACAAAGGATTGATTCAATTGTGCAGTGGCCTGTCGATCGTATTGGACAGAACGCATCGCGGCTGACACTTAGTCTGGCCTACGACGGTAGCGGTCGCATCTTGAGCGTCGTGCCTCCTTCGGGCAATGCCACGCATTATGCGTACGATGCGAAAGGTAATCTGGCTTCGGTAACCGCGCCAATTGGATACGTTCGCCAGTATCTGTACGAAGATGTCCGCTTTCCAAACGCATTGACCGGCATCAAGGACGAATCAGGCTCGAGGATTGCAACATGGACCTACGATTCCAGTGGACGTGCGGTCTCGGTCACGCATCCTGACACGACGCGTAATGTTTCACTGAGGTATGGCTCGGGCACGACCACGGTCGGCAACCTGGCTGGGAACAGCACATATTCCTTTAGTGTCGGCGACACGTCGCGGCCTGGCTCTATTGCCACACCTGGTGGCACGGTGTCACGTACGTGGGATACCTCAGGGAACTTGAAGCAAAGAGTTACCCCGGATGGGAATACACAGTACACGTGGGACGGCGCCAACCGGCCAACGAAAGCAGTTGCAACGGTCGCGGGCAGCAAGACGGTAACAACCGTTGAGTACAGCGACAGCAGTTCACTGCGTCCGCATCTGGTCGCGATGCCGAGCAAGATCAGGGCGTTCGTCTACGACACAGAAGGTCACGTCACCGGCTACGCAGAGTGGCAGACAACCGACCCGACGGGCGAACAGGGAATGCAGGCGGTTGCGGCGGGCGATCAGATGACGGTCGGGGCGCGCTACGATCAGGCGGGCCGTCTCCTGTCTGCCACTGTCGTCCGGAATGGTGTGAAGACTGAGGACTGGACCTACACCTATGATGCGCGTGGCAACATCGCGACGACGCGGGACGCCGTATCCGGTTGGGCAATGCGAACCCTCGGTCGCGATGCCGAGAACCGCGCGACGCAAATAGCGGGTAATAGCGGTCAGGCAAGCATTGGATACGACGAGCGTGGTCGCGTAAAGTCCTTTCAGTATAACGAACCGGCAAGTTCGTTGAATGGCGGACTTGCCCGTGTACTGGCAGTCGATTACCAGTACGCCGCGAATGGCTCGGTCTCGTCACATTCGGCTAAGGTCTCAGCTAACGGCGCATGGTGGCAGCCGATCAGCGACGCCGAGTTAGGAATGTGGCTCACCAACTGGGAACTGGGCAATGACCCGGTTGCACCGTCCGCCAGCCTCACGGGATTGCAGTCAGATACACGGGCCTTCGTACCAGGCATCTGTGTCGAGTGCTACATGCGGTGGAAAGCTACGCTAACGGAGAAACTTTTTGAAAGTGAACTGAGCGCTGCACTTCCAGCATGGGGCGAGGCAACGGAAGTGATGCTGAGCGATCAGGCGCAAGTCCCTTATCCTGTTCTGGTGCCGGATCTGACCAGTTCGGCGAAAAGGGCGATGCTTTACAGTACTCTCTTCGGAGCTGGAAGCGGCGACGGTGGGATGGTCAAGTGTGGGAGCAGCGGGGATAATGAGTGGCGTGAGGCGGACTGTCACGCGAAGTATGAGTCCGATATGTTCAGGTGTAACTCGCTTGCCAAATATATGGGTGGTTTGGCGGGCCTCGCACTTTGCAAGAAGAATGCATTTGACGACTATCAGGAGTGCAGGGGGCACTGATGATCAGATTTCCACCATGTTCCGTGGTTGTAACTTACGACCAAGACCGTCAACAGTTGATCTTGCAGTCAGTCGAGCGAGGAAGGATGGCCACGGCGTTGAAAGGGGCAATTGAAATGCCCGTTTTACTGGATGAATTCGAGTTCCGACTTGACGACGAATTTGCGCGTCGGTTTGGCGCTGGTGTGCTCAGTCTCATCGCGCTGGGTCAACCTGATCTCAAGCAATACATTACTTTTACAGAGGCACCGATCGACAGACCGTCTGAAGAGTAATCTTTCCGAGGTTCGGTGACTTGGTCGACCGACGCTCAGTCATCACAAAGGCATGTTCCAGCGGGTGGCGCCGCCTAGGCGTCGTCCGCTGGCATCCAATTCGGACTCTTGTCGATCCGCGAAAAAAAGGCAGAGCAGCGTGCCGGTTCTGGCGCTGCGGCTTTGTTCAACGTCGTGGGTCGAACCTAATCATCAATTCCGCGAGCAGCTTGGGTCGCGTACGAATAGCGAATTGGCAATGTGCGCGGTGGACACAACGGTGTGGAACGCTTCTTCTCGACCGACTCCAACGCCAGCATTCAGACGGCGCACGCGCCCAAACTGGGATTATGACGATCGGGACCGTGTGCACTGCGCTCGCCGACCTGACGAGCCGTCGCTTACAAGCGCCGTGCATGCCAACAGCGTTTGCAAGATATCAAGAATGCAGAGGTTATCGATGGCTAAACATCCGCCGTATTCCGTGGTTCTGAACTACGACGAGAGCCTGCAAAAGTTGGTCGCTTACACACTTGATCCAAACCCGCTGGCTCCGCTCCTCGTAACCTCATCGCCAATGAGCTTTACACCACCCCCGGCACTCCTAAACCCCCCGCCCCCTCAACGCCCAATTAAACACCCTCCGCGCATCCGACGCCGGCCGTGTCAACCGATCGAACAACTGCGCGACAGCGCCATCCAGTTGCGCGAGTGCCGGCGCCTTACGTGCATCAACATGAGCGGCAGTCGTCACCGATGCAAGCTCATCCCGCCCACCCCACGCATCGCGCACCACGGCGCCGTTGTACCGCGCAATCAACGAATCGAGCCGCGCCACGATCGAATCGACATGCGCCGCGCCCACCTCCGCCGCATTGAGTGCCACCTCTTCGCGCAACCCGCCGCGTCGCGCGGAATCGCTCAACACTCGCGCCCAATGCAGACAACACAGCAGCGAGCCGGTGGCCAGTTCGACATCGGGATTCCACACCACCACGCGCTGCGTCTGCAGCGGTCGCAGCGCGATCCGCAGGTCGTGCCAACTGCGATCGAGCTGACGCATGGCCGGAACCGCATCAGCCGCTAGCGCACCCGCCCCGGCGAGCCGCACCACCTCGCGCAACGCGCCCAGCACCGAACTCAGCCTCGTCTCGACATGCCGCGTCGCCGCGAGCGGCATCATCAGTATCGCGACGGCGAACGACACGACACAGCCCACCAGCACTTCTTCAATTCGTATCTCGACCAGCGGGCCCATTGCGAACCCCAACTCGCCGTAGACCAACCCCACGAGCACGGTGATGAAAAACACACCCGGCGCATACGCGTTCAGGATGAAGTAAGCCCAGCCGAACACGCATAGCACCATCGCGGCGACCAGCAAAACCGGTGAGTCCTGCAGCGGCGCGACCAGCGAAACGCTGACGAGCGCACCGCCCAGCGTCCCCACGAGGCGCTGCGCGCCGCGGTACACCGTATCGGCGCGCGAGCGCGTGCCAAGAAAGACGACGAACGTCGTAATGACCGCCCAGAACCAGCGCTCCGGCGAAAGCGAGTGACCGATCAGCATCGCGAGTAGTGCAGCCGTCGTGGCGCGCGTGGCGGGGAGCCAGCAGAGCTTGCTGCGCAAGTCGGCGAGGCGCTGCGCCGCAGTTAGCGCAGTTGCACCGCTTGCATGTACAGATGAAGCAAATCGAGCGATGTGGCCTCGATTTGCAATTTCCCTGAGCCGCGCAATCGCGTGACGCAACACGTCGGCACTTGCCTCGCCGCCGCCATCCGCATGCCCCGATGCAAACGCATACTGCCCGGCGGCCACTTCCACTTCGACGATCCGTTCGCGAATCGTTTCCGCATCGGACGGATTCAACAGCGCCAACTGTTCTTCGAGCGAAAGCGCAGCTTCGTTCAACGCCGAGAGATGCGCCGCCGCCGGAGCGTGAAGCACACGCGACGCGCGCAGCGTGACCGTATGCACAGCCAGGCGCAAGCTCGTCGCGGGCCGCATCGGTACGATCACGCGACCCACCAGCGTGACCATCAACGGGCCGAACGCGGAGAGCAGGAGCGACTGCACGAGATGCGTCGTCGATGGATGCAGATACAGACCGAGGTAAAAACACACCACGCCCAGCATCGCGCATCCCAACGCACGCGGACCGCATGCCTGGCACAACATGCCGACGAACATCACGACGAGGAAGCCGGCATCGCCGGCCAGCGGATAGCGGCTCAGCACGCTCGCCGTAGCGAAGCACACACAGGCGCACAGATAGAGGGTGAAGAGCGTGCCGAACCATGCGGGCCGCCGCGCATCGCGCACGAACAGCGGCGCGACCATTGCGAAGAGGATGCCGGGTGCGGCGAGCGTGATGGGTTGGTGGACGGAGACAGTCCACGCGACGCTGGCCACGCCGGTGAGCAGGCAGGCAAGCGCAACGCGCAGCGCAGTATGGAGGCGTACGAGTCCGGGATCCGCGGCAAGCAGGCGGTCGGCGACGCGCGAAAACGCGGCAGCAATCATGATCGATGATGTCCAGGCTAATTGGCCGCCTTCGGCTTTTGACCGACTGCGACGAGGCGGGCGCGCGGGCCCGCCAGCTTTGTATCGCCGGATTGGGCCGCCATGCCGGGATCACCGGCTAACAGCCCCACCCGACAACGGGCGATGACACTCGAACAGACACGCCGACATACGCTGCAAAGGGTGGCGCAGCGCATCCGGCGGGTTCGGGTTTTCCCGAATCATACCTGGTCAAAATCACGATAGTCGAATTTTTGCGGCGGCGCAGCAGCACGCGTAACTAACTGCGGCAAGCCCGCCAAACGGAGGCCGGCTCAAGTCGCGTCGTGGAAAATCACCCCGAGCGTATGCCGTTGGCCCGAGCGCAGGCGGCTCACGCCATGCCGCAAATTCACCCGGTACGCGCCGCGTGTCCCTTGCACCGGACGGTGGTGGACCGCGAACACTGCCGCGTCGCCTTTGCCGAGCGGCACGACTTCCGTGCGCGATTGCATGCGCGGACGCTGCTCCGTCATGACGAATTCGCCGCCTGTGAAGTCCGCGCCGGGCTCGGACAGCAGAATTGCGACCTGGAGTGGAAAGACGTGTTCGCCGTAGAGGTCCTGATGCAGGCAGTTGTAGTCGTCGATCGCGTATTGAAGCATGAGCGGCGTGGGGCGCGTCTGACCGGCGGCGTGGCAGCGTTCGATGAATTCCGCATGCGTAGCCGGATAGCGGACGTCGATACCCATCACCTCGCTCCAACGGTTCGCCACGGGCGCGAGGCACGGATAAAGCGCGGTACGCAAATCCGCGATCAACGGCGGCAGCGGATAAGCGAAATACTTGTATTCGCCGCGGCCGAAACCATGTCGCGCCATCACGACGCGGCTGCGGAACAGGGCTTCGCGCGGGTAGAGCGCAGTCAGCGCATCGCATTCCCCGGCACTGAGCAGATTACGCAGCATCGCGCAGCCATACGCGTTCAAGCCTTCTTCTATTTCGAACCAGTCGACCGACCCGATGCGCTGCGCAAGCGAGCCGGCCGTCTGCGCCTCACCGTCTTTGAGATTCGGCTTCTGGATCGCACCGGCTCCGAACTCCAACTCCAGCGAGTGCGACTGTTGACCCTTCGCAATCGTATCCATGAACTCTCTCCATCACGCTATTACCAGAACGATGATTGAGTGTAAGTACAGGCGTTCTGTCACGCCCTCCGACTCTTGCTCTTCAATTCTGCGCGTTTCGCAGTCGCTGCTCGGGCAACGGGTGCATGATGTTCTGAACGATCCAGCCCCGGCAGGGGGCGTGCGCTTCCGCACGCGGCAGTCCGGCAGTGCGGCGGACTTTAGACAAACCCGACGCCCGCTTTGGAAATGCCGACTTCGCGCGACGTGCTGCCCTGTTCATAGTAAAACCCTGTTAAGCCCAACGCACATCCGGAGACTTTGCCTATGTCCGCTTCCCCGCAGAAACTCGACGACTGGCTCGACAAGGAGATGGTGGCCGAAGACAACATCACGGCCTTTCCGCTGACGGCAATGGCCGCCACGCTCGATCGCGAAGAACACGGCGACAGCGTGCCGCCGCTCTGGCACTGGCTGTACTTTCTGCCGACTGCGCCGATGTCCGAGGTCGGCCCCGACGGCCATCCAAAGCGCGGCGGTTTTTTGCCCCCCGTGCCGCTGCCGCGCCGCATGTGGGCCGGCGGCCGTCTGACGTTTCACGCGCCGCTGAAAGTGGGTGAGCGCGCCACGCGGACCTCGACCATCGCCAATATCGAAGACAAGACCGGCCGGTCCGGCCGTCTCGTGTTCGTCACGGTGCAGCACACCATTGAAGCGGGCGGCGAACTGAAGCTCGAAGAGGAGCACGACATCGTCTATCGCGACGAACCGCAGGAGGGCGCGCGGCCACCGCAGGCGCAACTCGCGCCGGAAGGGGAAACGTGGCGTCGCACGATCGATGCCGGCCCCGTCATGCTGTTCCGCTACTCGGCGCTCACCTTCAATAGCCATCGGATTCACTACGACTACCCGTACGTGACGGAGGTCGAGGGCTATCCGGGGCTCATCGTGCATGGTCCATTGATTGCGACGCTGCTGGTCGACCTGGTGCACCGTGAACAACCGGACGCCACGCTGCAGAGTTTCGCCTTCAAGGCGGTGCGCCCGACATTCGCGGGTCAGGCGTTCACGGTGTGCGGCAAGCCATCCGCCGACGGCAAGATCATCGACCTGTGGGCCAAAGACCACGAAGGCTATCTGACTATGCGCGCCACCGCGGCGCTTGCGTGAGATTCAAGCGATTCGCTCGTTCAGCCGCGATTGCGCTCGGAGGTCACCGCACCGTGAAGCCGCATGGCCGCGCTCACGAGTTCATCGCGTGCCCCGCTTTTGTGCGCGAGTCCGGCTGGCGGGCGCATCGACGATGCTCTCCCGCGATCGCAACACCGCGTTCAGCAGGCAGCGGGCAGCGCCGCGTCGCTTTCGCATTCGGCCAACAATGAGAGCAGCTTGTCCAGCGCGAACGGTTTCCTGAGAAAGCCTTTGACGGGCAACGCGGGCGCCTCGCCGCTGCCGCTTGTCAGAATGACGGGTACGGACGCCAGTTCACTGCGCGCCTGCATCGATTCGATCAGCTCGGCGCCGTCCATATTGGGCATGCGCCAGTCACACACCACGGCGCTGACGCGCGTGCGTTGCAGTCGTTCAAAAGCTTCGGCGCCGTCCGCCGCCGTGGCGACCGTGTAACCACGGCCGACCAGCACGGCGCGCAGCGCGGACAATGCCTCGGGTTGGTCGTCGACCAGTAATACGCGACTCATAATGCTTATGCCTGAAATGTCGGTTGGACTGGGCCCCGGATGTTCGTGGTGCCAGTCGTGACAGGGGAGCGGGCTGAATTGCCACGCGTTGTGGTCCTGTCGAGCCGCAAGAAAAAGCAAGGGTCGTGCCTGACACTTGATTCGTGCCAGTTTATTTGGCCTTTGTCTTGTGAGCGCTGAGGGCGCGTCAACCTCTGCTTTCATCATGCATGGCGATTCCATGATGCCACCAAAGGCAGCCCCTATTTCCAATAAGAAACGAACGTGATGCGACCGGCGCGTGCCCGCTGCTCCGGCGCCGACGCACGCGAAAGCTGGCAGCGATGCATTCGCTCCGTGCGTTACTCAAGCTCAGTAAGCCTTTAGGAGTCTTTAGGCCGCCGTTCCCGGGCAAATACCCTTGCCGCCAGAAAAACCCGCGTGTATAGTTTCCGAACTTACTCTTGTTTCGCATCGGAAATAAAAGGGATCTTCATGGACGCTTCCACCATTCTCGCCGACCTCGGCATCGCCCACGCGGCGCAAGCCGGCGACATCGCGGTTCATTCGCCCATCACGGGCGAACTCATTGGCCGCGTGGCCAGCAACACCGTGGCGGAAGTCGACACGGCTCTCGCTCAGGCCAAAGAGGCGTACACCGTTTGGCGCAACGTCCCGGCGCCGCGCCGCGGCGAACTGGTGCGTCTGCTAGGCAACCGTCTGCGTGAGAAGAAGCAGGCGCTCGGCAGCATCATCACGCTCGAGACCGGCAAGATTCTCCAGGAAGGCATGGGCGAAGTGCAGGAAATGATCGACATCTGCGATTTCGCGGTGGGTCTGTCGCGCCAGTTGTACGGTCTGACGATCGCCTCGGAGCGTCCCGGGCATCGTATGGCTGAAACGTGGCATCCCATGGGCACTTGCCTCGTGATCTCGGCATTCAATTTCCCGGCTGCGGTGTGGTCGTGGAATGCGGCGCTCGCGCTGGTCTGCGGCAACGCGGTGATCTGGAAGCCGTCGGAAAAGACGCCGCTTACCGCGCTCGCCGTGAATCAGATTCTCAAAGAGGCACTGCAAGAGTTCGGCGATGCACCGGCCGGCCTCACTGCATTGATCAACGGTGGCCGCGATGTGGGCGCAAAGCTGGTGGCCGATCCGCGCGCGTCGATTGTCAGCGCCACGGGTAGCACGGAAATGGGCCGCACCGTCGGCGTGGAAGTGGCGAAGCGCTTCGGCCGCTCGCTGCTCGAACTCGGTGGCAACAACGCGGGCATCGTCACGCAAACGGCGGATCACGAACTCGCCATGCGCGGCATTCTGTTTTCGGCGGTCGGGACGGCCGGGCAGCGTTGCACGTCGCTGCGCCGTTTGTTCGTGCACGAAAGCGTGTACGACAAAACCATCGAACGTCTGAAGCAGTTGTACAGCAAGGTGCCGATCGGCAACCCGCTCGAAAAGGGCACGCTGATGGGTCCGCTGATCGACAAGCAATCGTATGGCCGCATGCAGGAAGCGCTGCAACAGGCCACGGCTGAAGGCGGCAAGGTCTTCGGCGGCGAGCGTGTCGACGTGAAGGGCTATGAAGGCGGCTACTACGTGCGTCCGGCGATTGTCGAAATGCCGTCGCAAACGGCGGTGGTGCTGAAGGAAACGTTCGCACCGATTCTGTACGTGCTGCGCTACACCGATTTCGCCGATGCGGTCGAAGCGAACAACGCGGCGGTGCACGGTCTGTCGTCGTGTGTATTCACAACCGATCTGCGCGAAGCTGAACGCTTCCTGTCCGACTCGGGCAGCGACTGCGGCATTGCGAACGTCAACATCGGGCCGAGCGGCGCGGAAATCGGCGGCGCGTTCGGCGGCGAGAAAGAAACCGGCGGCGGCCGCGAGTCGGGTTCGGACGCGTGGAAAGCCTATATGCGCCGCGCGACCAACACGGTCAACTACTCGTCGGCATTGCCGCTCGCGCAAGGTATCGACTTCAATATCGGCTGATACCGCTCGCGCAATCCGTTCGTTTATCCGTAACAGGCAGCGGCGCATTCACGCGCCGCTGCGGCTTTGCCCAACCTTCTTCAGCAATCCGTTTGCGCCGCCGGCGTTAAGAGCGGCCACGCTACTCGTGGGGTAAGACGTGAGTTCCAAAGTCGTGATCGTCGGCGGTGGGGTGATCGGCAGCTCGATCGCGTATTTCTTGCGGCTGTCCGATCCGACAGTCAGCGTCACGGTGATCGAGCGCGATCCGACTTATGCGCGCTCGTCGTCGGCCTTATCGGCGGCGTCGATCCGGCAGCAATTCTCCACGCCACTTTCCATTCAGATGTCGTTGTTCGGCATCGAGTTTCTGCGCTCGATTGGTGAACGGCTCGAAGTCGACGGCGCCAAACCGTCGATCGATCTGCACGAAGGCGGCTACCTGTTCCTCGCGACGCCGGCCGGCGAGACGACGCTGCGTGAGAATCACGCACTGCAAAAAAGTCTCGGCGCCGATATCAGTCTGCTGGACAAAGCTGCATTGCAAGCGCGCTTTCCCTGGCTCAATACAGAAGACCTCGTGGCCGGTGCATACGGTGAAAGTGGCGAAGGCTGGTTCGACGGCTACGGGCTCGTGCAGGCGCTGCGCAAGAAGGCGCAATCGCTCGGCGCGCGCTACATCGCGGCGGACGTCACCGCACTCCAGCGCGACGGCAAACGCGTGACTCACGTGCAGACCGCGAACGGCGAGACCTATGCCTGCGACGTGGTGGTCAATGCGGCCGGCGCGTGGTCACGCAAAGTCGCGCAGATGGCCGGTATCGACATTCCGGTTTATGCGCGGCGCCGCAGTATTTTCAA
Organism: Paraburkholderia sp. RL17-380-BIE-A; assembly: GCF_046028085.1. Lineage (NCBI taxonomy): Bacteria > Pseudomonadati > Pseudomonadota > Betaproteobacteria > Burkholderiales > Burkholderiaceae > Paraburkholderia > Paraburkholderia sp. RL17-380-BIE-A. Next base: position 16,252 of record NZ_JARESQ010000026.1, on the reverse strand, counting down.
TGTCACCTCGCCGGGGCAGCTCGAACGGTGTCCGTTGCTGATCGATCCGACCGGCGTGTATTTCCGCCCGGAAGGCAAATCGTTTATCTGCGGGACGTCACCCTCGGCGGATAACGACCCCGACGATCTGCCGCTCGACGAAGTCGATCACGCGCTATTCGACGATGTGATCTGGCCGACGCTCGCGCATCGCGTGCCGCAATTCGAAGCGCTGCGTGTGCAGAATTGCTGGTCTGGCTACTACGAATACAACGTGCTCGATCAGAACGCGATCATCGGCTACCACCCGGATGTCGATAACTGTATTTTCGCCAACGGCTTTAGCGGACACGGTTTGCAGCAAGGACCCGCAACGGGCCGCGGCATCAGCGAACTGATTCTGCATGGCCGCTATACGACGCTCGATCTGGGCTCGTTGAGTTTCACGCGAGTGCTCGAAAACCGGCCTATCGTGGAGAAAAACGTGGTGTAGCCGCGCGCGCCGGGGTGATGCGAAAAACGCAATACGTAGTGCGTAGATATCGTTTGCCGCTCACTCTGACACTGGCCACAATCGACGCCGATCCTCCCTCTAGAGATAAGCGGCCCGTCACCATGTTCACGTTCAATCCCGCATTCGAAGCACCGACCGGTTCGCCGATTCGCGAGCTTTTCAAGTATCTGGCGCAACCCGGCATGATCTCGTTCGCCGGCGGCTATCCGGCGAGCGATCTATTCGATCGTGAAGGACTCGACGCCGCCGCGGCACGGGCGACACAGCACTCCACGCTTTGCCTGCAATACGGCCCCACCGACGGCCTCGTCGTCCTCAAGGAACAACTCGCGCATTTAATGATGCGCCGAGGCACCCCTTGCACGCCGCAGGAATTGCTCGTGACGACCGGTTCGCAGCAGGGCTTCGATCTGCTGCTGCGCGTGATGGTCGCGCCCGGCGACGTGGTGCTGGTCGAACAGCCCGCCTATCCCGCGACCTTGCAGGCGCTCAAGCTGCAAGAGGCCGATGTGGTCACGATTCCCGTCGATCAGAATGGCCTCGACGTCGACGCACTCGCCGCGCAGCTCGAGTCGGGCAGGCTGCGCCGCGCGCCGAAGCTGCTGTACACCGTGCCCACCTTCGCCAATCCGACCGGTGCGACCTTGTCGCTCGAACGTCGCATGGCGTTGCTGAAACTGGCGGCGCGTTACCGCTTTCTGATCGTCGAAGACGATCCCTATGGCGATCTGCGCTTCAGCGGCGCAGCACTGCCTTCGCTGCTCGCGTTGAGCGAGCAGGTGCCGGGTTCACGCGATTGGGTCGTGCATTTCTCCAGTCTGTCGAAGATCGTCGCGCCCGGCCTGCGCGTTGGCTGGATGCTCGCGCATGCGGAGATTCTGCGCCGTTGCGTGGTCGCCAAGCAGACGGTCGACCTGTGCAGCTCGCCGTGGACCCAGGCGATTGCCGCGGAGTACCTCGCAAGCGGCGCGCTCGAGCGGCATTTGCCGCGCATCGTCGACGCCTATGCCGTGAAATGCCGCACGCTGTGCGACGCGCTGGAAGCGCAACTGCCGGAGCACATTGCGTTTCATCGCCCGGCTGGCGGCATGTTCGTGTGGGCGCGACTGAAAGCCGGTCAGAATGCGTCCGATTATCTGCGCGCTTGTATCGAGCGCAATGTGATGTTTGTGCCGGGCGTGGCTTTCTATAAAGACAATATCGATACCGCCGCGCTGCGCTTGTCGTTTGCCGCGCCCGGCGTAGCCGATATCGAAACCGGCGTGCAGAGAATGAAACAGGCGCTCGAACGGTTTTGACAGCGGCTAAGACAGATCGATATCAAAGTAGTAAGCGCGATGCGCAATTAACCCGGCGGGCACTCTCTGTGCCGCCGGGTTTTTTACATGCGCGTTTAATTGCGTGGATTTAGCATAAAACCCGCGTACCGTAATGCCTTGCATGACCGTTCACGGATAAAGGCATTATTCACGGCGCGCTGGACGCAAGGGGCGTGCATGCCTAGCAAATAATCTCCGATCCTGTTCGTGCCGGTTTGGCGAATCAGATCGCCGCATCGAATGGACTCGGTTCCCAATCGTCTTAATTAGACGTGTGTCCGATTTTTGTCAAACCTTGAAGTGGCACGACTGTTAAATAGGAAGTGCCGTTGGTTTTGCGTTAAAAATATCGGTTATCATCGCTGCCTTCGGCCATGATCCCGCTGGTTTAATCCGCCGGGCATTCCCGTTAATACCGTCGCATCGAACCAGAAGAAATCAGATGAAGATGTCGCGAAAAAAGATTGCAATCCTGGTTGTCGGTCTTCTGGTTGTGGCCGGCGTGGTCATTGAGGCGGTGTGGCGTCCATTTGCGCATCGCAAAGCCGCCGGGAATGGCGAAATCGTCCTCGACATTCATCACCCTGACGCGGTGATCGACAGTGAATCGCTCTCGCATTTGCCGCGCGACATTCTGAGCGTGCCATTGCTGCACGACGTGCTCACGCAAGACTTCGTCGACTACTACGAATCGAGCAATACGCGGCTGTCCGCCGAGGGCGCGCTGCGCCGGCTCGCGTTCGAACATCAGCTCGACTGGCGCGACGAAGTGATCCGCCGTGTATTCGACGAACCCGCGCACGTGCTGCTGTGGCGCTCGCCTGACGGCCGCCTCGGCTACTGGGTCATGTCGATGCATCGCAACGGTTTCGCCAAGCTGCTGCAAGGCGTCGGCAATGTCGCCACGAGCGACGCGCAATTGAGCCAGGTGGCGAAGCTCTCCGGCGACGTGCCGGTCTACGCATTGAAACTGGCGGTAGGCCGCACGCTGCTGTTCGCCAGCAAGGACGACCGGCTGGTCGTACTGTCCGCACCCGGCGTGCTGCTCGACGAGAAGGGCGGCCTGCTCGGCGAGCGGGCCGATGCGGTGTCCGACATGCTCTCCTCGGGCCGCGACGATGCAGCGCGCGCCTATCAGCTCGACGCACCCGGCGAGGCGCCGAAGGGTCACCGGCTGGTGGTGTCGGCCAACTATCTGTCGTTCGGTTATCAGGCGTTCTTCTCCGGCATCGACGCACTGCGCTTCGATTTTTCGTCGAATGCTTCGGGACGTGCAGCGGCGAACTGGCAAACCTCGGCGCTGATCGACCCGGGCAAGTTGCCGCAGCAGTGGAACAGCGCCGATTTGTGGCGCGCGTTGCCAGCCAATCCGGCGGCCTGCACGAGTTTGCCGGCGGACTGGAAAGAAGCCTCGGGTCTGCTGGGCAAGGTGGCCGGCGACGCGGATAACGCTGCCGCGATTGGCGATCAGCTCGCCGGTCCCGCGGCGGTGTGCTGGTATGCGAAGTCCACGCTGGTCGCCCCGGTGTTCGTCGCGCGCGTGAAGAAGCAGGACGCGGCCGGTGTCGCCGCATTGAAGGCGGCGCTCGGCAAGACCTTCGGCGATGTGATCGGCGCCTATGAAGCGAAGGCCGCCAAAACGGACGGCGCGGACTCGTCGGCTTATCGCCGCTTGCCCGTCTCCACGCGCGACCAGAGCGCGGATGTCACCGTGTGGCAGCGGCCCGTCAGCGCGCGGTCGGGCACGGCACTGACGAGCAAGGCGTCGTTCGCGTCGCAGTTGTCGGCGGAGCGCTATTTTCCGGTTACGCTCGCCCTCGCGCACGGCTATCTGATCTTCTCGCCGGACGGCCGACTCGTCGACGACACGCTCGCGGTGCTCGACAAGCGCTATCCGGCGCTGGCCGATACGCTCGCGCCGCAGCGTCTGCCGCGCACGATTCTGACGCTCACGCCTTCTTCGGCCGCCGCGCTGATCGAACGCGAGGCGGGCGCGGCGTTGCCGGCGGATCAGGAAGCGGTGTTCCGCAACGCGTCGCGCACGCATCTCGTGCCGAAGCTGCACGCGCTCGCTCATTACCCGCCGGTCTCGCTGACGCTGCCGCAAAACCTGCCGGGCTCGACGGGCTGGGTGCCGGTGGAGTGGTGGTTCGATCGCGCGAAAGCCGGCGCCGGTTCGACAGAAAGCGCTGCGGATACGCCCGCGGATCAACCCGGCACCGAGGGCGACTGAGTGCGCCGCCTTCGCGTACCCGACGCGACAGTCGCGACGTGCGTGCCTGAGCGCGCGCCGCAAGGCACGGTCGCTGCAAGGCCAGCGCATGCCGCGCAGCCGACGCATGCCGCGCAGTTCGGGCATGCTGCTCAGTCGACGCAGACCGCGCATGTTGCGCAGTCCACGCATACCGCGCCTGTCGCACGCCATGCCGCCACCGCCTCGCGCCGCGCGTGGCTCGCACGCGTTGCATATGCATTCGCCGTCGCGAGCCTCGCGCCCTACTCACCCTACGCGCACGCGCTCACCAGCACCACCGCATCGCCCGACCCCGACGCACTCTCACCGCAGCAATCGGCGGCATTTCGCGCGTGGTTCGTGCGTATCGTCGACCAGCAGATGCGGCGCGGACCCACGCCGCGCTGGACCCAACGCGACTGCGCGGGGCTCGTGCGCTTCGCGGTCGGCGAGACGCTCAGGCCGCACGACACCCGATGGCTGCGCGCCAACGGCATGACCAGTCTCGCGGATACCAGCAGCATGCCGCCCGAACTGCAACTGTCCGCAGCGCAGCGCACGATCGCCAACCGCTGGACGCAGCTCGATGGTTCCACCGGCGCGTACGCATCGGCAATCGCACTGATTCAACGCAACAGCCGTTTTGTTTCGAAGGACGTGAACCAGGCGCTGCCTGGTGATCTGCTGTTCTTCGACCAGGGCGACGACCAGCATCTGATGATCTGGCTGGATCGCTACATCGCTTATCACACAGGCACCGTCACGCCGACCGATACCGGTCTGCGCGCCGTGGCCGTTTCCGACCTGATGCAATGGAAAGATTCCCGCTGGCAGCCGCTCGACGGCAATCCGAATTTCGTCGGCGTGTTTCGTTTGGACTTTCTGACACCATGACCCGAATGATTTCCGTCACGCCATCACGAGGTTGGTTGGGCAACGCGCGCCGTCGCGCGGCATGCGCGTTCGCGGCGCTGCTTCCCGTCTTATTCGCGGCCATGACGTTCGCCGTCGCACCGGCTGCTTATGCGGACGACGAAGCGTCGAACACCGCCGCCGATGCCAACATCGCAGGAAATCCAACGTTGCAGACGGCGCCGTCGAGCAACTTCAGTTCGCAGAAGGTCGACGGTCAGCCGTTCTTCCTGCTCTCGGACGCGAGCTTCGCCAGCGATCAACTCGCGCAGGTGCGGCTCGAAGCGCCCGGCCGCGATTTCAAGGACGCGTTGCAGGCGTACGGCGGCGCGGATATCGTCGTGTATCGCGTGCCGAAGCCGCTCGACTTTCTGAAGGCGCAGAAGAATCTGCACCGGCTGAATGTCGCGCCGAATTATCAGGGTGAAGGGCTGGCGAATACGCTCGCGTATCTGTGGGACCGCTGGTTCACCGAAGCGCGCCGCGCGTGGCAGCGTGTGCTGTCTTTCGCGACCCGCAGCAAGGCGACTGAAGCTGCGCCGCAATTCAGGCTCGGCGAGCAGACCGGCAAGCAGACGCAATTCGAGCCGAACTCGCAATTCGCGCCGCTCAAAGGCTACGCCATGGTCGCGCGTTTCCGCTATCCGATCTGGGACGCAAAAGTGATCCAGCCGCCCAAAGGTGTGAATCTCGCGGGCAGTAGCAGTAACTTTATCGAAGCCAGCGCAGGCAACGCGATGATTCCGGTCGGCAAGCTGCCGCCGGGGCTTTATATCGTCGAGGCGGTGATCGGCAATTATCGCGCGCATACGCTCTTGTTCGTGTCCGACACGGTGGCGGTCGTCAAAGCCGCGCCGAACGGCATGCTGGTATGGACCACGCGGCGCGACAACGGCAAGCCGGTCGCGAATACGGAAGTGAACTGGACCGACGGCGTGGGCGTCCTGCAAAGCGGCACGACCGGCAACGACGGCGCGCTGGTGCTGCAACACGTGAGCCCCGAGCGCAGCTATGTGCTCGGCACCGATCCGCAGGGCGGTGTGTTCGTCTCCGAGAATTTCTATTACGACAGCGAGATCTATAACACGAAGATCTACGCGGTCACCGACCGGCCCATGTACCGGCCGGGCGATCCGGTACATGTGAAGTTCATCGGCCGCACGTTCCAGAACGCGACGCAATCGTCCGCGCCCGCCGAGGCCGATCTCAAGCTCGACGTGCTCGATCCAAACGGCGCGCCGGTGGCGAGCAGCAAGGTGCATTTCGCTTCCGACACGGGCGCGGATACCGCGTTCACACTGCCCGCCGACGCCACCGCCGGCGGCTACACGTTGCGCTTCGACTACAACGGCGATGTATACGGCAGTGCATTTCGCGTCGCCGAATATGTGAAGCCGCACTTCGACGTGAACCTCTCGATGGATAAAGCCGACTATGCGACCGGCGAGGCGCTGAAGGGCAAGATCCAGTTGCGCTATCCGGACGGCAAGCCGGTGCGCGATAGCAAGATCTCGGTCACATTGCGCGCGCAAAAAGTGACGATCGTCGACGGCGAATTGCGTTATGCGGGTCTGTTCCCGGTCAAGCTCGACCAGCAGGAGTTGAAGACGGACAGCGACGGCAATGCGAGTCTCACGCTGCCGGCCGCGAAGGAGCCGAGCCGCTATGCGTTGACGCTGTTCGCGCAGGACGGCGCGGCGTACAAGGTGCGAGTGACACGTGAAGTGCTGATCGCGCGCGGCGCGACACCGTATCGTTTGACCACGGCCAAATCGTTCTCGCAACCGAAGGAATCGGTCAGCTTCGATCTGCAGGCGCTTGGTGCGATCGATCCCGCTTCGCATGCGCCGTCGAAATACGAATGGACGCGTCTCGAATCGCAAACGCATGGCGAAGGCGCGTTGAAGGGCACGAGCGCGGGCGGCAAGCTGTCGTTCCCGGTGCAATTCGACGAACCGGGCTCGTACATGCTGTCGGTCAAAGATGACCAGGGCAACCTGCTCGCCGCCGCCAGCCATTGGGTTGCGGGCGACGGCGTGAAGGCGATTCCGGGCAGTGTCGAGATCGTATTCGATCGCGACAGGTACAAGATCGGCGATACCGCCGAAGCGCTGATCACGTTCCCGATGCCGGTCGACGACGCGTTGCTCACGCTCGAACGCGACAACGTGGAACGTCGCGCGCTGCTGACGGCAGGCGGCGACTGGCTGCAACTGCAACGCGTCGCGCCGTCGCAATGGAAAGCGCGTATCAAGGTGGGCGCTGATTTCGCGCCGAACATGACGTTCTCGGTGCTGTACGTGCACGCCGGCGAATACGTGTTCCAGAACGCGGGCATCGTGGTCGCTCAACCGCAGATTGAACTCAACGTGAAGAGCGACAAGCCGGTGTACGGTCCCGGCGACACAGTCACCCTGAATCTCGACAGCACGGTGAACGGCAAACCGGAAGCGGCGAACCTGACCGTGAGCGTGGTCGATGAGATGGTCTACGTGTTACAGCCGGAGATCGCGCCGAATATCGTCGATTTTTTCTATCACCCGCGCCGGAATAACGTGCGGACTTCGTCGAGCCTGTCGTTCATCACCTACGACCTCGCGCGCTCGCCGTTGAAGGGCGCGCCGGGCGGACCACAGCGCGCGAACTACAACGAGCGCGGTGTGAAAGTGCTCGAACGGCCGCGCCGCGACGATCAGGACACGGCCGCGTGGGAAGCGAACCTGAAAACCGACGCGAACGGTCACGCCACCATGACGTTCAGGATGCCGGATTCGCTGGCGCGCTGGCGCATTACCGTGCGCGCCGCGGCGCCGGATGGCATGGTCGGTCAGCGTACCGCCTACGTGCGCTCGGACAAGGCGCTGTATCTGAAGTGGAGCGGGCCGTCGCATTTCCGCGTCAACGATCAGCCCGCCATCGACATGATCGCTTTCAATCAGACCGACGCGGACATGGACGCGCAGTGGGTCGTGGAGGGCGGCGGCCTTTCGTTGAATCAGAAGGTCACGCTCAAGCGTGGCGCGAACTATTTGCGCCTGCCGAGCGGCGCGCTGAAAGATGGCGTGATCAACGCGACATTGCGCAGCGCGGGTAAAGATGTGGATCGTTTGCAAACCACGATTCATCTGGACGCGAGCGGCTGGCTCGATCTGCATCAGAGCACGCTGGCGCTCGACGGCACGAACAAGCCGCTCAATCTGCCGCAAGACGCGCAGGACGTCAGTGTGCGATTCATTGGCAGCGCGCAGAGCCAGTTCATGCGCGTCGCCGACGATCTGATCGCCTATCCGTACGGTTGCGCCGAGCAGACTTCGAGCCGCCTGATTCCGCTCGCGCTCGCGCATGATGCGATCGGCCACGCCGACAACGCGAGTTCGACGCAAGGGCTCGAAGCGCTGCTGCGCAATCAGCGGCAGCGTCTGGCCATGCTGGCGGGCGTCGGCGGCACCTTCGGCTGGTGGGGCGATACCACCGGCGGCAGCGCGCTGATCACGGCTTACGCGTATTACGCGGACTGGCTCGCGAGCCGCAGCCTCGGCATCAGCCTGCCCGCCGACAACTGGCAGCATGCCATGGACGTCTATCGGGACGCGGGTGCAAAAGAGCCGCTGCTGCATCGCGCACTGGCCTTGTGGTTGATGCAGCAGATGGGCTTGCCGGTTGCGACGCCAGTGTCGGGCGTGGCCGCCGACCTGATGAGCGACGCGGTGGCCACGGCCAATGCGCCGGCGCGCAACGGCACGTATAACGCGTCGGACAGCATCGTGTTCGCGCAAGCCGATTCGCCGCGCGGCAAGCAGATGGCAACGCTGCTGATCGCGAGCATGGCGCGCAGCGCGAATGCTCAATTGCCCGATGGTTTCGACGCTGCGGCGAGCGCCGCGCGTACTGCGTTGAGCAGCGATCCGGCACCGCTCGTGCAAAGCCTGCTGGTCATGTCCGGCGGCGACGGCGGCGCGGCAGTCGATGCATCGGCTTTGCTCGCGAAGAGCAGCGCCGATTACCCGACGCTCGATCGCGCGCTGACGCTCCTGTGGTTGCGCAAGGCATTGGGCGGCGAGGTGGCGGCGGCGTCGTTGCCGTCGCTGCAAGGCGCGGGCTGGACGCGCGCCGCGACGCCCACCGGCACGCCGACCTACAAGTGGACCGGCGCGACGCTGCCGGCCACGCTCGACACGGGCGCCGCGCGCACTGACGTCAACGCGCTGGTCTCGTTCCGCAGTCACACGAGCGAGGACAGCCGTCTGAACATCACTGTTGCGCGGCGTTTCTACAAGCTCGAACCGGTCGAGATCGCAGCCGATCCGAAGAAAAAAGATGCGGCGGCCGAGAGCCAGGTGGGCCGCTCCGCGTTCACCGCGCGTCCGGTTAAGCAGGGCGATGCGATCGACAGCAATGCGCTCTACGTCGACGAAGTCACGCTCACGCCGCGCTCGGGCAACGCGTACCACTACGGCTTGCTCGACGTGCCGCTGCCGCCGGGCGGCGATGTCGAGGCGACGAGCTGGGGCGTGTCGATCGACGGGCTGCCGGGCGCGAAAGAGGGCGTGAGCGGTCCGCAGCCGTTCCAACGTGTGGCGTCCTACGAGATGGGCGAGCTCGCATATCACCAGCCCGTGCCGTTGCTCGACCGGCCGGTCACGCTGCGGCAACTGGTGCGCTTCGCATTACCGGGCACGTTCGCGCTGCCGCCCGCGCGGTACTTCCGCATGTATCAGCCGGACGCGAAGGCGTTCGAAGGCGGCAAGAGCGATCGCGTGACGACGTTGCGCATCCAGTAAGCGAGACGAGACCGCCATGTTCCGCGCGCTACGGCCTTTAAGCGATCGTCTGGCAGCCACGCTGCGGATCGCGCTCGCCGTGAGCGTGGTGTGCGGTTTCAACGGAACGGCAACGGACGCGGCGGCTTCGTCTTCAACTGTGTCGGCCACGGCCTCCGCGCCGCAGATGCTGCGCTTTGCCTGGTTGCGCGACGGCCAGGCCCAGCTTTGGCAAGCCGACGGCAGCGGCACGCCGGTCGGCTTCTCGCCTCAGGCCGCGAATGACTTACCGCGCACGCTTGAGACGCCGCTCGGCAGCGTGTGGAAACTGTTCGTCTATGGCTATCTGGTGGATCGCAACATCGCCGCGCCGGATTACGCCTGCAACGGCGACGACCCGGAAGAAGTGTATTGCTGCATGACCGGCGGCCACATCGATCGCGAACATGCATTGGTGCAGTCGTGCGGACTCTTTTTCGAGCCCGCGCGCCTGCAACTCGATTCCACCGACTGGCGCAAGTACTGGACTGCCGCTCACGCGCCCGTCTGGTTGCGCGATCTGCACGCCATGACGCCCGCGCGCCGTGTGCCGGTAGCCGAATTGCTCGCCGCGTTGCAGGCCATGCCGAGCCGGCCGCGCGAAGCGGCCGCGAGCACGCTCGTGTCGGTGCTGACCAGCGGACGCGGCGAAGGCACGGTGTCGCTGTACGGCAGTGTCCTGCGCGCCAAGACCTGGACGATGCCGGATCCGGCGCGGCCGGGTGCCTCGATTGGCGGCGCGGCGGGCTGGCTCGCCGACGGCACGCCGGTGTGGCTGGGCGGTTCGGGTGGCAGCGCGCGCGTGCTGGCGGCCGCCGCGCCGCGCATCGCGCCGCTGCTCACGCAGATCACCGTGCCGGACGATACGGCTTGCGTGCTGGTCGATTTCTTCAGCCGCTATCCGATTCGCGAAGTGCTCGGCGATAAAGGGCCGGCCTCCGTAACGGACGGTCCATTGCGCGGGGATTTCCGGGTCGGCTTTGTGAATGGCAATTGGGCGCGCGTGACGAGCCGCGGCGAATTGCGGCTCGATCGCGATGCTGTGGGCGCGCCGCAAGTGGTCGGCCGGTTCGGCATGAACGACTACGTGGCGCGCGTGGTCGAGCGCGAAGGCGACACCAGCCAGCCGGAGGCGGCCAAGGCGTTAGCCGTCGCGGCGCGAACCTACGTCGTGCAACATGGCAGCCACGATCACGGCTGTTTGCGTATCGACGACAGCAGCAGCACGCAGCGCGTCCTGCCGCGCGCGCCGACGGCAGCCGCGCGTCATGCCGCCGATCTGACCGATGCGCTCGTGCTGACCGGCGTGCCCGTCCAGTATCACCACGACAAGGCCGCGCCGGGACAGATGAGTTGGCTGGCCGCGAAGGCCTCCGCTCAAACCGGCCTGACGTTCGACGCCATTCTCGCGCGCACCTGGCCGCAAGCGACGCTGACGTCGTTCCAGAGTCCGTTATCGGGCGACTGCATCGCGGTGGCCGGCGCGCAGGCCTGGCTGCAGCGCAACGCGCTTTTGTGGGCGCGGCGCATGGACGGCGCGGCGGGCTACGAAACCCCCGATCTGCCCGCGGTGTGCGCGGTGCGAGAAGGGCGGCCGTATGCCGACGCGCAGCGCAATCGCGTGTACGTGTATCGCTTGCAGACCGAAGAGGATCGGATCGCGTTGGCGCATGAATATATTCACCTCGCGTTCCAGCATCATCCGCGTGGTCTCGATGAGACGTTCGTCGAGCGGACCGCGCGCACGCTGATTCGTACCGACAATCCGATCCAATGAATATCGTCACGCGCTTGCCGTTATGTCTGTTGAGCCGGTCGTCTTTGGTGCGTCATGCGGGCGTCTGTTCGGGTGTGAAGCGTGACTGTTGTATGTGAATTAGCAGGGCGATTTCGATTCGACCGGCTACAACGTCGATGCGCGCTTCGCATGTTGGCGACGTGATCGGGACGACGCTGAAGCAGTGGTTCCACGAAACCACGCCGAACGAATGGCATGAAAACGAGGGTCGCGCCGCTGCGCAAGATCGGCGACCTGATGCTCGCGAACAGCGAGCGACTCTGACAGCGGGATGGGAGCAAGGAACATGAAGGTCAACACGACGGGTTGGATGAAAGCGCGTCACAAGTTGTTCGCAATAGCCTGTTTGGCCTGCCTGCAGGCAGCGCCGGCGGCGCATGCGAGCGACATCGACTTTGCCGCGCCGTTGAATGGCTGGCGCAACACGAGCGGTGACAGCGAGCGTTATACGCAGGACGTGCATTACCCGGCGGTGTCCGTATCGACGCCGGAAGGGCAGTCCAGATTCGCGCTGATCGAAGGGCAGATCCGCAATACGCCGAAGAAGAAGGGCACCACGGTGGGCACGCTCGTGGTCGACGGCACACCATTGCCGCAGCGCGTGGAAGAGGACGGCAAGTTCTCGCGGCCTTACGCGTTTCCTGCCGGCAGTAACGGCGTCGAACTGCGCGCGCCGGACGGCAGCCGCAAACGCGTGCAGTTCTACGACGCCTACAGCGGCAAGACCCAGCCGAAGCTGCGTGTGCTGCTCGCGTGGGACACCGACGGCACCGATCTGGATTTGCACGTCGTGTCGCCCGACGGCGCGCACACCTGGTACGGCGAGCGCGTTGCGCCGAATGGCGGCGCGCTCGACGTCGACGTGACGACCGGCTATGGACCGGAAATTTACTCGTCGGCAGCGCCGTTGAAGGGCACATATCTGGTGTTTGTGAATTACTACGGCAGCGGCAATAGCGGCGCCGATATGACCGTCGCGCAGGTCACTATCATCACGAACGAGAATACGCCGAACGAAAAGAGCGAAACGATTCGGGTGCCTATGCGCAAGGCCGGTGAATTGACGCTCGTGAAAACGTTTGTGTTGCCGTAACTGTGTTGCCGTAATACCGCGAAGCCACACCTATGTCCGCCAAGCGGTGAGACCCGCGACTCATTGAGAGCGCGCAGGTGAAAGCCAATGCGTTCAACGAGTTGCGTGAGTCATGCGCAGGTTGTCCACAGGCTTGCGAACAGTTTCTGTGGACAAATGCCGTGGACAAACTCAGCGCTATGCGCGCCTTCTGTTAAAGAGCGGCTCGCGGCACTTTTCCTCGCTCAGGTTGACGGCCTGATCCCGACCAACCATGCGCCAATCAAAGATCGGAGTCCGATTCTCGCCCCTCCACCACGTCGCGCGTGGCTTCCCAATACGGCCGACGGTTGTAATACTCGTGCACGGTGGCGCCCCATTGCGTATCCGCCATGGAAGGCCAGTTATCCTTATCGAAGCCCGGCGAGTTCTTGATCAGTTCTGCGCTTGCGTCGAGCACGAAACATTTGTCGTCCGTATCGAGCGTGAGCGCGCTCCACGGGATAGCGTGAAGTGTGTCGCCTATGCCGAGAAAACCGCCGGTGGACAACACCGCGTAAGCGATCCGACCGCCGCGCACGTCGAGCATGATGTCGGAGATTTTGCCGACATGTTCGCCGTCGGACGAGATCACCTTGTTGCCGTCGAGCGTGGATGCGGCCATGACGTCCGGTCCGGGGCCGTCGCCGATACCAACGCCAACAATAGTTGCGCCTTGCGTGCTGGCTGGTGCCGGGATGTGGGGATCGAGGGTAGTCATGATCTGCTCCTCATAAAAGGTATACAGAGGAGCGCGCAACGACTGTGCCCGTTGCCTGCGGGGATGATGGACGCGGGCGCGCTTTGCGGCGATTGGCTGTGGCTGCCGCATGTGGCGGGCGTAGTACGCCTGGACGTGCATGCGCCTGATCGGCAATTGCGGGGAGATGTATTGGAGAAAGTTGCGCGGACGCGCAATGACGTCGGGCGCTTTTCGCGATTTTTCAGCGCGAGTCTGGCGCGTTCTATACGGCTGGAAGGCGGGCGGCAGCGCGAACCCACTGCGGGATCATTTCGCTGCTTGCTTGAGGTAGGAGGAGGGATGCGCTTGCCGTGCGTGACGCACGACAAGCGCAATTACTGGCTTAATTGCTGGCCTAATTGCTGACTTAGCGGTCGAGGAACGACTTCAGGCGGTCGGCGCGGCTCGGATGCATCAGCTTGCGCATGGCCTTGCTCTCGATCTGACGAATCCGCTCACGCGTCACGTCGAACTGTTTGCCGACTTCTTCGAGCGTGTGGTCCGACTTCGTGTTGATACCGTAGCGCATGCGCAGCACCTTGGCTTCGCGCGGCGACAGCGAGTCGAGCGCGTCGTCGATGGCGGCGCGCAAGTCGGCCTGCATGGCTGCGTCGGCCGGCGAGGAAGCTGCCGAGTCTTCGATCATGTCGCCGAGCGTGGCGTCACCGTCGTCACCGACCGGCGTTTCCATCGACACCGGCTGCTTGGCGATCTTCAGAATGCCGCGCACCTTCTCTTCCGAGAGTTCCATGCGTTCCGCGAGCACGGACGGATGCGCTTCCTGACCGGTCTGCTGCAGGATTTCGCGCGAAATGCGGTTCAGCTTGTTGATCGTTTCGATCATGTGCACCGGCACGCGGATCGTGCGAGCCTGATCGGCGAGCGAACGCGTGACAGCCTGGCGGACCCACCACGTGGCATACGTGGAAAACTTCCAGCCGCGACGGTATTCGAACTTGTCCACGGCCTTCATCAAGCCGATGTTGCCTTCCTGGATCAGATCGAGGAACAGCATGCCGCGGTTCACGTACTTCTTCGCGATCGAGATCACGAGACGCAGATTCGCCTCGATCATCTCGCTCTTCGCCTTGCGCATCTTCGATTCGGCCGCGACCATCTGGCGGTTGATCTCTTTCAGATGCTTCAACGGAAGCGAAACCGTTGCTTCGATTTCGATCAGCTTCTGCTGTTCGGACTGAATTGCGGGCAGATGACGCTCCAGCGCCGCGCCGTACGATGTATTCGAGCGTGCGGCGCGTTCCGTCCAGCCGAGGTCGGCCTCATGACCGGCAAACGACTCGATGAACTTCTCGCGCGGCATGCCGCTCTTCGTGACGACGATTTGCAGAATGTTGCGCTCGATCGCGCGAACTTGAGCAACCTGTTGCTGCACGTCGCCGCACAGGCGGTCGATGGTGCGTGCCGTGAAGCGGATCTTCGCGAGGTGCTGCTGGATCTCTTCGCGCGCGCGCTGGTACGCCTTCGAGGTGACGTCGCCGCGTGTGTGCGAAGCGTTCATCTGGTCGGACAACATGCCGACCTGGGCAAAAATTTCGAGGCAGTCGCTCGTGAGCTGCTTCAGGCGTGCTTCGTCTGCGGCCGAGGAGTCGGCCGGGCCGACGTCGTCGTCGCTGTCTTCGTCTTCGTCGCTGTCCGCGTCGGCGTCGACATCGGCCGACGCGTCCGCGCTAGCGCTGTCTTCTTCGGCGGCGACCGTGTCTTCATTGAGACCGTCGACCAGTTCGTCGATGCGCAGTTCGCCGTCGGCAACCTGCTGGGCGCTCGCCAGAATGGCCGAGATCGCGAGCGGGCAGGCGGCAATCGCCTGCACCATTTCGTGAAGGCCGTCTTCGATGCGCTTGGCAATCGCGATTTCGCCGGCGCGCGTCAGCAGTTCGGTCGCGCCCATTTCGCGCATGTACATGCGCACCGGGTCGGTCGTGCGGCCGAACTCGGAATCGACGGTCGACAGCGCGACTTCGGTTTCCTCGTCCGCCTGATCGTCCGACACCACGGCGGGGGCGTTCGAGTTGAGCAGGAGCGTTTCCGCATCCGGCGCCTGCTCGTAGACCTGCACGCCCATGTCGTTGAACGCGCTGACAATGCTGTCGATCGCCGCCGTTTGCGCGAAGTTGTCGGGCAAATGGTCGTTGATCTGCGCGTGGGTCAGATAGCCTTGTTCCTTGCCGAGCTGGATCAGCGCGCGCATCTGGCGCTGACGTTCTTCGGCTTGCTGCGGCGGCAGCTCGGCCGCCACGGGGATCGCTTTGCCGGCGCCCTTGCCCTTGGCCGTACGGCCCGAGGGAGCTTTGGCGGCGTAGCCGGCGGTTTCGTGTTGCGAATCTTCGCGATCAAAAGGGTTCACGTATTCTCCTCTAGAGGCTTCGCTATGAGACGCAAGACGCGACCGTCAGGCGTTTCGAGCATGGCTCAACATCACCTGAGTGACTCAACGCGGTTGTTTGGCTGTGCTCTGGGGAGCAAAAAAGATGAGCCCGCTCGAAGCGGGCCGATAGAAATGTGCGAAATTCGCGCGGCTCGCATTATATACGAGCTTGAGCCTTCGCGCTCATTGTGTGCACATCATTTCATCATGCGCGTTTGTTGCAGGTGCATCCCCGCGCCGCTGGTCGGGCTTGGAGCGGTTGTCGGGTCCGTGTTCCAAGGTGCGTGCGTATTGGTGGATTTCAAGCTCCTCACTATAGAGTAACTTGGTCGTTCTCACATGACGCGGGCTCGCTGGTCCCACTTCTCTATATATAGGGGCGGCTTGGTTCTGGCGTCGATCGGCGCTTGGTCAAAAGAAAATTCACAAAAGGGGGTTGACGATGTGTCAATCGTTGTC